>USJO01000012.1 GCA_900555075.1 uncultured Clostridium sp. | reverse complement strand
CACGATTACCACTTCTCATTAAATTACCAATTTGGCTACTTAAAGAATTTCTGCTTGAACGAAGTTCATCTCCTTTAAGTTTTATCTCACGATTTTTCTTGTCCAATTCTAAAATTTTATCAACTAATTCTAGTTTGTAATCTTGGAATTTCTTTTTTATATTTTCTTTAACCATATCAGGATTCTCTCTAATCAATTTAATATCAATCATTTATTTTCACTCCTTCAATAAGAGTATTTTACTATAATTTCACATAATTTGCAATATTTTTTCTAAATAACTGTTGTTTTATTTTTAAAAGTTTTATATAATATATTCAAAATAATTTTAGGAGAGTGTTTTTATGAACTTACCCAATAAATTAACAATATTTAGAATAATTTTAGTACCAATAATGGTTATAATACCTTTTTTAAAAATACCAGGAGATATATTGAATATACCAATTCAAAATCTGGTAATAATAGCAATATTTGCCATAGCATCATACACAGATCACTTAGATGGAAAAATAGCAAGAAAGAATAATTTAGTAACAACATTTGGAAAGTTTGCAGACCCCTTAGCAGATAAAATATTAGTATTATCCGCAATGTTAATGCTAGTAGAAATGGACTATCTACCTGCAATGATACCAATTATAGTATTAACAAGAGAATTCGTAGTCTCAGGTTATAGATTAATAGCAGTCGAAAATGGTGGAAAAGTAATAGCAGCAAGTATCTGGGGGAAAATAAAAACAGCAACACAAATGATAGCTATAATTCTAGCACTTTTAGATTCTAATTTTTTTGGAGCATTTATATATGAAGGATTAACTGGATATAATTTAGTTATAAACGTATTATCAACTTCTTTAATATTAATATCAACAATAGCGACTGTTTTTTCTGGAATTGATTATTTAAGAGGAAGTAAAGAATTATTCAAATAAAGGAAATGATTTTATGAATAGAACACAAGCAAAGAAAAGAATTGATGAATTAAATAAATTAACAGCATACTATGCTGCCAAATATTATGATGATGACAGTCCTGAAATAAGTGACTTCGAGTATGATATGCTTATGAGTGAACTTAAAAATTTGGAGAGAGAGTTTCCGGAATTTATTTCTAAAAACTCATTAACCCAAAGAGTTGGAGGAACTGTAAAAACAGGTTTTGCAAAAGTAGAGCATATTGTTCCTCTTCAAAGTTTGCAAGATGTATTTTCTTTAGAAGAAGTACAGGAATTTTGTGTGAAGATGCAAAAAGAAGATATAAACGTATCATATGTTGTAGAAACAAAGATAGATGGACTATCTGTTGCTTTAGAATATAAAAATGGAGAATTCATAAAAGGTGCAACAAGAGGAAATGGGCTAGTAGGAGAGGATGTTACAGAAAATTTAAAAACAATAAAGCATATACCTCAAAAACTAAAAGAGCCAATAGACATTATAGTTCGTGGAGAAGTGTTTATAGGCAAAGAAGATTTTGAAAAACTAAATGATGAATTAGATGAAGATAATAGATTTGCAAATGCAAGAAATCTAGCTGCCGGTTCACTTCGACAATTAGACAGTAAAATTGCTGCTTCTAGACCATTAGATATTTTTATATTTAATGTCCAAAAATGTGATTCTATAAAATTAACATCGCACTATGATTCTTTGCAATATTTAAAGAAAATAGGATTTAACATAAATCCTGTACTTATTCCTTGTGATACAATAAAAAAGGTAAAGAATGCAATAGAAAGAATAGGGGAGATGCGATTAAACTTAGGTTTTGGAATAGATGGTGCAGTTGTAAAAGTAGACAATTTAGATTTAAGGGAAAAAATTGGAACTACTTTTAAAACACCTAAATGGGCTGTGGCATATAAATATCCACCAGAGCAGAAAGAAACAACATTAAAAGATATAATCTGTCAGGTTGGTAGAACTGGTGCACTAACACCAATGGCAATATTAGAACCAGTAGTTGTTGCAGGCTCTAAAATATCAAAAACTACTTTGCATAATGAAGACTTTGTAAAAGAAAAAGGTTTAAAAATAGGAGATAGAGTAATAATCCAAAAAGCGGGAGATGTAATTCCAGAGGTTGTAAGTGCAGTTGTTGAAAAAAGAACAGGTGAAGAAAAAGAATTTGAAATGCCTACAACCTGTCCTGTGTGTGGAGGCCAAGTAATTAGAGTGCCAGGTCAAGCTGTAAATAAATGTATAGGAATAGAATGTCCTGCAAGAAATTTAAGAAATATTGAACACTTTGCATCAAAAGAAGCAATGAACATTGAAGGATTAGGAGAAAAGCTTATTAAACAATTGTATGACAAAGGATTAATAAATAACATTGCTGATATTTATTCTCTAAAAGCCGAAGATATAGCAAGCCTAAAAAAGAATGGTAAAAAGTTTGCTGAAAAATTAGTACAGAGTATTAATAAAAGCAAAGAAAACAACTTAGATAGATTAATAACCGCCTTGGGAATAGAACAGGTGGGTGCAAAATCTGCTAAAATATTAGCAAAAAAATTTAAGAACATAGACAATTTAATGAAAGCAAAATTTGGAACGCTAACATTTGTTGAAGAAATAGGTGAAATAACAGCAAATAGCGTAAAAGAATTCTTTATGCAAGAACAAACCAAAGACCTTATAAACAGATTAAAAGTTGCTGGTGTTAATATGGAAGAAAAAGATGATGTTAATAATGATAACAGATTTTTAGGAAAAACATTTGTATTAACAGGAACACTAGAAAAATATACTAGAGATGAAGCAAGTGAAATAATTGAAAATTTTGGAGGAAAAACATCAGGCTCCGTATCTAAAAAAACATCTTACGTATTAGCTGGAGAAGATGCAGGTAACAAGCTATCAAAAGCTCAGTCTTTAGATATACCAGTAATTACAGAGACTCAATTCGAAGAAATGATAAAATAAAGTGAGGAATTAAATATGGAAGGATACACATTTGAGAGATTGTGGAAAGAACTAAATGAAGGATATCAAATATATTACACCTATATGAATAAAAGGTATATATTATCTAAGTTAGATAAAAATTGTTATTCAAGAGAGTTGATTAGTAAAAGCGACAAAAGTCCACATCCCAAAACTCAAATAGTTACATTAAAAGCAGTAAAAGAATTATTTGATTTTATGGAAGACATTGAGTATAAAATTCATTAATTTAATGTAGGAGGGGTAAATATGAAAGCAGTTATACAAAGAGTAAAAAATGCAGAAGTAAAGGTAGATGGAAAAGTAACAGGTCAAATATCAGAAGGATTATTAGTTTTATTAGGAGTAGGACCAGAAGATACTGAAAAAAATGCAGATGAATTAGTAAAAAAGATTTGTAATTTAAGAATATTTACAGATAAACAAGATAAAATGAACTTATCTGTAAAAGATATAGATGGAGAAATATTAGTAGTATCACAATTCACATTATATGCAGACTGCCAGAAAGGAAATAGACCAAGTTTTGTTGATGCTGCATCTCCAGATAAAGCAAATAAATTATATGAGTACTTCAAAGAAAAATGTAAAGCAGAAGTAAAACATGTAGGATGTGGAATATTCGGAGCAGATATGAAAGTATCTTTACTAAATGATGGACCAGTAACAATAATATTAGAAAAATAAATGGAGCTTACGACGGGAATCGAACCCGTGACCTCTTCCTTACCAAGGAAGTGCTCTACCGACTGAGCTACGAAAGCATTCCAAACTATTTAGTATTATACTATAATATCAGATAAAATTCAATACAAAATAAAAATATTATTTGTTAAAAAAAATGTATAAAAAGTATTGAATTTTATAAAGATATATTGTATAATCATATTCGTGGTGATGATAACAACGTGGATACACCTGTTTCCATACCGAACACAGAAGTTAAGCACGTTAATGCTAAAAATACTTGCGAGTTACCTTGCTGGGAAGATAAGTAGTCGCCAAATTATATTCCCCAATAGCTCAGTCGGTAGAGCGCTCGGCTGTTAACCGATAGGTCGTTGGTTCAAGTCCAACTTGGGGAGCCAAAGTAAAGAAAGTAGTAATTAAAAGTTACTACTTTTTTTATTACGACCTATAGAAGTTAAAAGTGAAAATAATATAAAATCAATTCCAGTGTATGCAGTATTTTGTATAAATCATATGGTGCAGATATGTAATTAATTTAATTATCTGCAAAAAACAAAAAAATGGTAAACTCTTATTAGTATGCAAACTCTTTCTTAATAGAAATATAAAGAAAGAGTTTTTAATATTTTTATGTTTACATTCAGGTAGATTTGTGATATAAAATATACAAGAAAACAAGGAGTTAAAAGATGCAGGAATTAATTAGTTGCAATATTTGCCCACATAATTGTGAAATTAATAGATTAAATGGAGAGGTTGGAAGGTGTAAAGCAACAGATAAAGTAAAAGTCGCTTTAGCATCTATTCATAATTTTGAAGAACCATGCATTAGTGGAGAAAAAGGCTCTGGAACTGTGTTTTTTTCAAATTGCAATCTGAGATGTATATTTTGCCAGAATTACAAAATTAGCCAACTGGGTCTAGGAAAAGAAATAAGCATTGAAGAGCTTGCAGATATTTTTATTGATGAGCAAAACAAAAATGTTGAAAATATTAATCTTGTTACACCTACAATGTATGTATATCAAATAATAGAAGCTATTAAAATAGCAAGAAGTAAAGGACTCTACATTCCAATAGTATATAATTCAAATGGATATGAAAATGTTGAAACCATTAAAAAACTAAAAGGTTATATAGATATATATTTGCCAGATTTGAAATATAGTAATGACAAAATTTCATATAAATATTCGGGAATAAAACACTACTTTGAAAGTGCAACAGCAGCAATAAAAGAAATGTATAATCAGGTAGGAAACCCAGTTTTAGACGAAAATGGAATAATGAAAAAAGGTTTGATTATTAGGCATTTGGTGTTGCCAAACAATTTGCAAAATTCAAAAGATATTTTGAAGTGGATAAATGATAATATTGAAAAGAAAGTATTTGTAAGCATTATGGCACAATACTTCCCAACACATAAATCAAATCAGTTTCCAGAAATTAATAGGAAACTTACAAAAGAAGAATATGAAGAAATTGAAGATTATTTATATTCACTAGACTTAGATAATGGATATATTCAAGAACTGGGAGAACATGAAGAGGAATATGTGCCAGATTTTGAAGGAGGTTAATAATGAGTAAAATTGAATGGAAATCAGGAACATTTATATATCCAATTCCAGCAGTTATGGTAAGTTCAGGAGATATGAAAAATTCAAATATTTTAACAGTTGCATGGACAGGCATTTTAAATACAAATCCAGCACAGGTGTATATATCAGTAAGACCAGAAAGATATTCACATAATATAATAGAAAAAACAGGTGAATTTGCAATAAACTTAACAAATTCTAGACTTGCATTTGCAACAGATTGGTGTGGAGTAAAGTCTGGAAAAAATGTAGATAAATTTAAAGAAATGAAATTAACAAAGCAAAAACTTAATCACGTAAAATGTCCAGGAATAGAAGAAAGCCCTGTAACGATAGAATGTAAAGTAAAGGAAGTAAAAAAACTTGGCTCTCATGATATGTTTATAGCAGATGTATTATCAATAGATGCAGATGAAAAATATATAGATGAAAACGGGGCATTTGATATAACAAAATGCAATTTAATTGCATATGCAAATGGTAAATACTTGGAAATGGGAAAACAAGTAGGGACATTTGGCTATTCGGTTAGAAAGAAAAAATAAATAGTTTTAAGATTACCTCTAGGATATCTAATGATTATACAGAATAATTTAAAAAAATATCAAAAGGCAGTAGTCAAAACACTGCCTTTTATGTTATAATGAAAAACAATATAGAATAAAAATTATTGGCAATTAATTGTAATTCTATATTAAGAGACATATAATATATATGTAAAGAAAAATGGAAGGAGGAAACCTATGAAAGAGTTTTTAAAACATTATGGTCAGACAGTAATATTGCTACTTTCTATAATTATAGGGGCAATAGTAGGTTTAATATGGAAGGAGGGTGCAACCGTTTTAAGTCCATTTGGAGACATTTTCTTAAATTTAATGTTCATTATAATAGTACCACTAGTATTTTTAACAATAAGCACATCAATTGCGAAAATAAAGCAACCAAAACGTTTAGGTAAGATAATGGGTTCAATAATTTTAGTAATTATAATTACATCAATTATTGCAGTTGCTATAGGATTATTAAGCACATTTTTTATAAAACTGGTAGATGTGGAAGATGGTAAAACAATACTGGCTTCATTAGAAGAAAATAGTGAAGAAGTAAAAGAGACAGAAGGATTAAATATACTACAACGAACAGTATCAGCAATAACAGTATCAGACTTTTCAGGATTGCTTTCAAAGAACAATCTAATAGCAATAGTAATTTTTTCTATACTATTTGGATGTGCAATTAAAATGTCTGGTGAAAAAGGAAAGCTAGTTCAAAGTGTTCTTGAATCAGCAACAGAAGTTATAATGAAATTATTAAAAATAATTATGTATTATGCTCCAATAGGATTAGGATGTTATTTTGCAGCAGTAGTTGGAAGTTTTGGAGCGAATATTGCACTAGGATATGCAAAAACATTTGGTATATATTTATTAGTTACAATTATATATTATTTTGTCATATACACAACCTATGCATTTATTGCAGGCAAGAAAAATGGAGTGAAAGCATTTTGGAAAAACATAATACCACCAACAGTAACTTCAATAGCAACATGTTCAAGTGGAGCTTCAATTCCTGTTAATATAGAAGCAGCAGAAAGAATGGGAGTTTCAAAGGATATAGCAGAAACATCAATACCACTAGGAACAAACCTACATAAAGATGGAAGTATTATTGGTTCTGTATTTAAAATTATGTTTTTAGTATGCCTATTTGGAACAAATGTAGCAACATTTGGTGGAGTTATGCAGGTATTACTAGTTTCACTAGTTGCAACATTGCTAGTCACAGCAGTTCCAATTGGTGGAGGTACAATATCAGAAATGATGATAATAAGTATGATGGGTTATCCAATGACAGCATTACCAATACTTACAATAATAGCCACAATCATAGATTGCCCAGCAACAGCACTAAATGTTGTTGGAAACACAAGCTCAGCAATGCTTGTATCAAGAATGGTAGACGGAAAAAACGTAAATTTCAATAATGAAAAAAATCATTAAAATTTAAATACCAAAATTTCAAGCAGATAATTATTGCCAATTATCTGCTTTTATGATATGAAGGTAGTTAAAAATATTAGGAGGCATAAAATGAAGATATCAACAAAAGGCAGATATGCTTAAGGAAAAATGTCAATGTGTTAATAGACGGTTCTTTATGATACTCATTGACAATAAAATGTTACAATTAAATTACAAATTTTAAAAATTGCCCAAAATTTACGTCCCCATTGGAATAAACTCTTTACAAATGCCAGTTTTTAGTATATAATTGTGTGGAAAAAATATAAGGAGTGAGCCTATATGGAAGAAATATTAGATGAAAATCATTTAATTAAAATTAGAAAGGAAAAATTAGAGGAGTTAAAAAAACAAGGCAAAAATCCTTTTGAAATTAGAAAATATAACAGAACACATACAAGCCAAGATGTAAAAGATAATTTTGAGGAATTGGAGAATAAAGATGTTTCAATAGCAGGAAGAATTGTTGCAAAAAGAATTATGGGAAAGGCATCTTTTTGCCATATTCAAGATATGCAAGGAAAAATTCAAAGTTATGTTAGCATAAATGATTTGGGTGAAGCAAATTATTCAGAATTTAAAACTTATGATATAGGCGATATTATAGGTATTACAGGTTTTGTATTTAAAACAAAAACGGGAGAAATTTCAATACATGCTAAAAATGTAATACTACTTGCAAAATCTTTAAGACCATTGCCAGAAAAATTTCATGGTTTAAAAGATACAGAACTAAGATATAGACAAAGATATGTGGATTTAATAATGAACCCAGAAGTTAAAGAAACTTTTATAATAAGAACAAAAATTATAACAGAGATAAGAAAAATACTAGACGAAAAAGGATATTTGGAAGTGGAAACACCAGTGCTAAATACAATAGCTGGTGGTGCTACAGCAAGACCATTTGTAACACATCATAATACACTAGATATGGATATGTACTTAAGAATTGCAACAGAATTATATCTAAAAAGACTAATAGTTGGTGGATTTGATAAAGTATATGAAATAGGAAAAGATTTTAGAAATGAAGGTATGGACATAAGACACAATCCAGAATTTACAATGATAGAACTATACTCAGCTTATGAAGATTATAATGATATGATGGATATAACAGAAGAAATTGTAACAAAAGTTGCAAAAAATGTTGCAGGTAAAGAAATTGTTAATTACCAAGGCACAGATATAAAGCTTGCTTCACCTTGGAAAAGAATATCTATGATAGATGCAATAAAAGAAGCAACAAAAATTGACTTCAATAAAATTAATACAGATGAAGAAGCAATAAAAGTTGCAGAAGAAAAAGGTGTAGAGTTAGAAGAAGGCAAAAAAACAAGAGGTTATATTATTAACGCTTTCTTTGAAGCATTTGTTGAAGAAAATTTAATACAACCAACATTTATATATGACTATCCAGTAGAAATATCACCTCTTACAAAGAGAAAACCATCAGATCCAAGACTAGTAGAAAGATTTGAATTCTTTATAGGAGGACGTGAATATGGGAATGCATACTCAGAATTAAATGACCCAATAGACCAATATGAAAGATTTCTAGATCAGGTAAAACAAAGGGAAGCAGGAGACGAGGAAGCTAATATGATGGATGACGATTTTGTTCAAGCATTAGAATATGGAATGCCACCAACAGGAGGCTTAGGAATAGGAATAGATAGGTTAGTAATGCTATTAACAGATTCAGCCTCAATAAGAGATGTTCTACTATTCCCAACAATGAAACCTTTGAATTAAAACTATAATAAAATAAAAACAACTCTCCAATTTTGAGAGTTGTTTTTGTTTTCCTTAACGATACTTACAAAAAACATTGATAATATCGAAAAAATATATAATTACTATGAATAAAATATAGTTTCAATTCTAGGTTTTGTACTATGAACACTTATTGTAATATAAGCATATGTGCTAAGACTTACAGAAAGCATATATAAAGAATTAGGAAAAAAGAAATCAAAGGTAACGAAGGGATATTAATGCTCTTTTAACACTTTTTTTAATTCTTCATCTCTTTTAACTTTATTTGTAGTAGTTTTAACTAAGGGTTCTCTTGATAAATCTAAATGTTTAATATATTTATACATAGGAAGAGTTTTATTAATTTCTTTAATTTTAGTCCAAAAAATATCATGTAATTCTTGTTCATTAATATCAGGATATTTCATTTTTATAGCAACCTCGTTGTAAACAATTTTAACAGCAACTTTTACATTATTTAAATCTTCTTTATCAGGTAATCCATAAACAAAAGATTCCTCAACACCATCAAGTCTATTTATTAATATTTCAAGTTCTTCTGGAAATACTTTTTTACCATTTTTTAAAACAATTAAATTCTTCTTACGTCCAGTAATAAACAAAAACCCATCAGCATCAATATAGCCTAAATCACCTGTATGAAACCAACCATTTTCTAACACCTCTTTTGTTAGCTCTGGTTCATTATAATATCCAAGCATTACATTAGGACCTTTTACAACTATTTCTCCAATTCCATTAGCATCCTTGTCTTCAATTTTCACTTCAACACTCTTCATAATTTTTCCGACTGAACCATATCTAATAAAAGTATCATCTTCAGCAGATATAACAGGTGAGGTTTCAGTTAATCCATAACCTTGAACTAGGTGTATTCCAATATCATTAAACCATTTAGCGACTTTCTTATCCAATGGTGCACCACCAGATATTATAAAACGCATATTTCCACCAAGAGCATTTATTAAAGGTTTGAATAAGATTCGTCTAATATCAATATGTAATCTCATAAGAACATTACTAAATTTAATCATAAAATTAATGAGTTTGGTTTTGCCCTGTTTTTCAAGCTCCTTTATAATAGTTGAATGCATTTTATCAATAAGCACAGGCACACCAACAAATACAGAAACCTTGTATTCAACTAGATTTTTTTGAATATATTTAAGACCATCTGGAAAAACAGTTTTTACACCAGAAGCTAACATTACAAGCATTCCCGTTGAACCGAAGATATGATGATATGGTAAAAAAGCAATATTTACATCATCATCATAAAAACTTTCAACTAATTGCATATCATACACGTTTGTAGCAATTCCATATTGATTAAGCATTACTGCTTTTGATTTTGATGTAGTTCCAGAGGTAAAAAGCAATATACTCATTTTATAAGAATCTACCTTATGATTAACATATTCTAAACAACCTTTTTCAATATCATCTCTGCCATTTAAAAGTAAATCATAAAAATACAAAAAATCAGGAATTTTACTTGTGCAAATGTAATATTTAATACTGGTTTTGTTATTTTTTTTAATCTCTTTTATAACATCTTTTAATTTCTCGTCAAAAACAATAGCTTGAACTCTACTTCGAATTAAAGAACTTTCAAGCTCTCCTAATTGCAATCCTTTGTCTAATGGAACTGAAACAATCCCACCAAGTAAATTGCTTAAATGCGCAACAGCCCACTCGTAACTATTATGACCAACAACAGCAACTCTTTTATTTTGCAGTCCATATTTATATAAGGCTGTTCCAAAAGAATTAATATTCTCTAGCAAATCAGAATAAGTGTGGTTTATATATTCTACATTGCCAGAATTTTTAATTTTAGTAGAAAATGCAATATTATCAGAATAAACAGTAGCTGAATGATATATTATCTCCTTAATATTTTCAAATTTTTCAATATTTTTCCTTTTTTTCATTAGCAACCTTCTTTCAAATTTATAAAACTATTTAATCTAGTATTGAAAACCATTATACATTATATTTAAAAACAAGTCAAGATATTAATTGACCCTTATAAAATAATATGATATTATATATTCTAGATTTAAAAAGGAGAAGAGAAAAATGAAAATAGAAGTAGAAGATTTATTAAATTATCATTGCCCACGTTGGAATGAATTGCCAGAAATAGAGTTGTATATAGATCAAGTAACATATTTTTTACAAAAAAATTTATCAGTATTTACAAAAGATAAAGAGAACCCAATAATAACATCAAGTATGATAAACAACTACGTAAAACAAAATATTTTAGAACCACCAATAAAGAAAAAATATAATCGCCAACATCTTTCATACCTGTTTGTTATATGCATATTAAAAAGACTAATGAGTATATCAGAAATAGGAGATTCAATAGTAACTATGAAAAAAATTGTTACAGTTGAAGAGGGATACAATATGTTCTGTGAAGAATTAGAAAATGCCATAAAAAGAACCTTCAAGCCAGAATTAGAAACAAAACCAACATTTATAGAAAAAGATGTAAGAGAATATGCTACTTTAAGGGCAATGGTAACAGCCTTTGCAAATTGTATTTTGGTAGACAGGTTAATACTTTTGCGAAAGTAAAAGGTAAAAAATGCAATTCAGAAAAAAATATTGACATTATTCTTGCATAGATATATAATGTATTTGTAAATAATTTGTTAAAAAATGTTGAGGAGAGAATATGAAAAAGTTTTTCAAAGTATTGTTCATAATACTTATTATTTTGCTACTAATAATAGGAAGTGTAGCAGTTTTTGTAGTTAATAAATTAAATAAAATAAACTATGTTGAAATATCAAAAGAAGAAATAGAAGTGAACACAGGAGTAGAAGAAAACTTAAGTGGATATAGAAACATAGCACTATTTGGAATAGATACAAGAGATGATACTTATGAAGGAAGTAGAAGTGATTGTATAATGATTGCAAGTATAAATCACGATACTAAAGAAATAAAAATAGTATCAGTATATAGAGATACATATTTAAACATACCAGGAAGAGGCTTAGACAAGGTAAATCATGCATATGCATATGGAGGACCAGCTCTTTCAATGAGTACATTAAATACAAATTTAGATTTAGACATAACAGAATTTGTAACAGTAAACTTTACAGCAACAAAAGATATTATAAATGCAATAGGAGGAGTAACTTTAACAGTAACAGATGCTGAAGCAAAATCAATACCTAGAATATCTTCAGGTGGTACATATTTATTAGATGGAGAACAAGCATTAGCATATGGAAGAATAAGAAAAATTGATAATGACTACAAAAGGACAGAGAGAATGAGGACAGTAGTAATGGCTGTGTTTGAAAAAGCAAAAACAATGAGCATAACAGAACTAAATAAATTAGCTAATCAACTATTACCAGAAATATATACAAATATCAGTGCAACAGAGATACTTGCATTAATACCTAAAATTTACTCATATTCAATAGTAGAAAGCCAAGGTTGGCCATATGAAACAAGAGGAATAACTCTAGGAGGAGTATGGTATGGACCACCAGTAAATTTAGCAAAAAATGTAGCAGAATTGCACAAAACTTTATTTGGAAAAACAGAATATGTACCAACAGAAACGGTACAAGAAATAAGCAACAATATAATAAACAAGACAGGATATAGATAAAATAAGAGAGAGGAAAGTTTTAAACATGAAATCCTTAAGAAAATATAGAGTAGTAGTACTATTCGTAACTGATATAATAATAATATGTTTAGCATACTTAACAAGTGCATTTTTATTAACAAACAATAGTGTAGTATTTTCTATAAAGTATAACACATTAATTTCAAATGCTATTATAGCATCAGCTGTGATATATGAAATTGTATTTAATTTGTTTGGCATATACAGAAATATCACAAGATATGAAGATGGAAAAGATTACCTAAAATACATATTATTGTCAGCATTTTCAGGATTAATTGTATTTCTAGCAAGTTATATATTTAACCTTCCAGTTGTAGGATACAAACAAATCATACTAGCTAATGTACTTATTGCTGTAGGAATAGTTTCATATAGAGTTATTATAAGATTTATGCTAACAACAGTAAGAGGAGAAACAAATAAAAACGAACAAAAAAACTTATTAATTATAGGAGCAGGAGAAGCTGCAAGAGATATAATAAAAGCTTTAAAAACCTCATCAATTAGAGGGACATATCACTTAATAGGTTTGGTAGACGATAATCAAAATAAAATTGGATACACAATTTCAGGAGCAAAAATTCTAGGAGATAGACATCAGATAAAAGAAATTTGTAAGAAAAACAATGTTGAAACCATTTTCTTCTCAATAGCAAATATATCAGCAAAAGATAAAAAAGAAATTTTAAATATATGCCAAGAAACAGGAGCAAAATTAAGAGTATTACCAGGGACAGCAGATATAATAAGAAACAAAAATCTAATGCAAAATTTAAGAGATGTTGAAATAGATGATATTTTAGGAAGAGAGCCAATATTATTAAATAATGATTCAATAGAAGAACTAATAAAAAATAAAACAATATTAATAACTGGTGGTGGAGGCTCAATAGGTTCTGAACTTTGTAGACAAATAGTAAAATATAATCCAAAAAGGCTTGTAATATTAGATATATATGAAAACAACTTATATAATATAGAAATGGAATTAAGACAAAACCATTATGATGAAAAAATGGAAATAATTCCAGTAGTTGGAAGTGTTAGAGACAAAGAAAGACTAAATAAAATTTTTAAAGATTATAGACCATATTTAGTATTTCACGCAGCAGCACACAAACATGTTCCACTAATGCAAATAAGCCCATTTGAAGCAATAAAAAACAACGTATTTGGAACTTTTAATGTTGCAAACTGTGCGGACAAGTATCAAGCAAAAAGAATGATATTAATTTCAACAGATAAAGCAGTTAATCCAACTAATATAATGGGAGCAACAAAAAGATTATGTGAAATGATTGTACAAGCTAAAAACAAAGTAAGCAATACAGAATATGCAGCAGTAAGATTTGGAAATGTACTAGGAAGCAATGGTTCAGTAGTGCCATTATTCAAAAAGCAAATAGCAACCGGAGGACCTGTAACAGTTACACATAGAGAAATAACAAGATTTTTTATGACCATACCAGAAGCTGTAGGTCTAGTACTTCAAGCAATGACCTTTGCAAAAGGTGGAGAAATATTTGTACTTGATATGGGAGAACCAGTAAAAATATATGATTTAGCAGTAAGTCTAATAAAACTATCAGGACTAGAACCAAACGTAGATATACCAATAAAGATAACAGGATTAAGACCTGGAGAAAAGTTATATGAAGAGTTATTAATGGCAGAAGAAGGCTTAAAGAAAACAGCACATAATAAAATATTTATAGGAGAACTTTCAGACATAACATATGAAGAACTAGAACAAAAACTAAGCAAATTAAGAGAAACAATAAAAAATGAAGATACGCCATTAAACATAATGGAACAAACAATAAAAGAAGTGGTGCCTACATATCATACCCCAGATGAGGTAAATTTTGAAATAAAAAATTCAAGGGAAGAGATTGAAGGAAAAAATATAGCAAAGAAGATTTTAACTACTGTAGGAACAGTAGGAAAACCACAGGAAATAGGTTAAGGAGGAAATTATGGAAAGAATACTTTTAGCTTCACCACACATGTCTGATGAAGGATTTGAAAAAGAATATATAAAAGAAGCATTTGATACAAACTGGATAGCACCACTTGGTGAAAACGTGGATAAATTTGAAGAAGAAATTGTAAAATATGTAAAAGTCGAAAATGCCACAGCATTATCAGCAGGAACAGCGGCAATTCATATGGCATTAAAAGCACTAGATGTAAAAAGAGGAGATATAGTCTTTTGCCAAAGTTTAACGTTTTCAGCAACAGCAAATCCAATAATATATCAAGATGCAACACCAGTATTTATAGATAGTGAATATGAAACTTGGAATATGGATCCAAAGGCTTTAGAACAAGCATTTGAAAAATATCCAAATCCAAAAGCAGTATTAGTAGTAAACTTATATGGAACACCAGCAAAATTAGATGAAATACTAGAAATTTGCAAAGAACACAACACCCCATTAGTAGAAGATGCAGCAGAAAGCTTAGGAGCAACATTAAATGATAAGCAAACAGGAACATTTGGAGAATTTGGAATATATTCATTTAATGGAAACAAAATAATAACAACAAGTGGTGGTGGAATGCTAGTATCAAATAATGCAGAAAAGATAAAAAAAGTAAGGTTTTGGTCAACACAAAGCAGAGAGCCAGAGAGACATTATGAACATAAAGAAATAGGTTACAATTATAGAATGAGCAATATTTGCGCAGGAATAGGAAGAGGACAATTAAAAGTATTAGATAAAAGAATAGCAAAGAAAACAAAAATTTATGAAACATACCAAAAATCATTTAAGGATATACCTGAAATAAAAATGCAACCATACTTAAAAAATACAAAGCCAAATCATTGGTTATCTGCAATTTTATTAGATGAAAATTCAAAAATAAAACCACTAGATATAATAGTAGCTTTAGAAAAAGAAAACATAGAATCAAGACCAATATGGAAACCAATGCATTTGCAACCGGTATTTGCAAACTGTGATTTTATAACAACAGCAGAACAAGGAAGTAATTCACAAGACATATTTGAAAGAGGAGTATGCTTGCCAAGTGATACAAAAATGACAGAAGAGGAGCAGGAAAGAGTAATTAAAACAATAAAAAACTTATTTATATAATTTATGAATTTTTGGGAGGAAAAGTGAAAAGTAGCGAGATAATAGAAAAGGTTAAGAACACAATAATGCAAGAAATAACAACAATAGAAGCTATTATTCTTTTTGGAAGTTATGCAAGGGGAAAACAAAAAGATATAAGCGATATAGATATTGCTATAAAAACCAAAGAAGAATTATGTTCTAAAAAAATGTTAGAAATAAAGAACAAAATAGAAGATGTAATAGGCATAGATGTTCATTTAATAAACTTAGATACCATAAATGAGGATTTTAAATATGAAATACTTCTATCTGGTAAAACATTATATTGCCAAAACAAGTATGAGTTTGAAATGTACAAATTAAAAATGTACAGTAATTATCTATTATTTAGTGAAGATAGAAAACCTATAATAGATAAAATAAAAAATGGAGGTACATTATATGGAAAATGAACTTGTTATATTTAACAAATACACAATAATTGAAAACTGTATAAAAAGAATAAATAATGTATATGATGGAAAATTAGAAACACTGAAAGACTTTAACAAACAAGATATAATTGTATTAAACTTACAAAGAGCTTGCCAAGCAGTAATTGATATTGCTATGCATATAATTTCAGTAAGAAATTTAGGAGCACCACAAAGCGGAAAAGGAGCTTTTACAATTTTACAAGATAACAATATAATAGATAAAGAAATGACAAAAAAAATGCAAGGAATGATAGGCTTTAGAAATGTAGCAGTACACGAATACCAAGAATTAGATTTGGAAATATTAAAAAATATTTTAGACAATCATTTAGGAGAACTGCGTGAATTTGCAAGAGAAATATTAAAGAAAAACAAAGGGGAATAGCAATGTATGCAAAATACATAAAAAGAATGTTAGACTTTATTCTAAGTTTAATAGCATTAATAGTATTGAGTCCATTAATGCTTATAATAGGCTTACTAGTTAGAATAAAACTAGGAAAACCAATAATTTTTAAGCAAAAAAGGCCAGGTAAAAATGAAAAAATATTTACACTATATAAATTTAGAACTATGACAGATGAAAAAGATCAAAATGGTAACCTACTACCAGATGCCGAGAGGTTAACAAAATTTGGTAAAACTTTAAGAAGTACAAGTTTAGATGAATTACCAGAATTATGGAATATATTAAAAGGAGAAATGGCAATAGTAGGACCAAGACCATTACTTATAGAATACTTACCGTATTATACAGGAGAAGAAAGACACAGACATGATGTAAGACCGGGATTAACAGGACTAGCACAAATAAATGGAAGAAATACAACTGAGTGGAGCAAAAGATTTAAAATTGATGAAGATTATATAAATAATATTACATTAAACGAGGATATTTATATTATTTTTTATACAATAAAAAAAGTTATTAAAAAAGACAATATTTTAGTAGGAGAAGAACATATTATGTCAAATTTGGATGTAGAAAGAGGAAAAAATGATAGAAATCAAATTGATAGATCAAGATTTAGCAAAGCTTTATGAAAAAGATTTTAAAACTTATATTGGACAAGTGTTAAAAGCAAACTACATAGATAATACAGACAAAAGAATTGAGGGAATATATAATAATATGTTAGAATATATAAATGATGGTTCTGCTTTTATAGTAGGAGCTTTTCAAAAAGAAGAAATGGTAGGTTTTATATGGGCTTATGAAAGAAATCTTAATAATAAAAAGAGATATCATATAAATTATTTCATTGTTAATGAAGAAAATAGAAAACAGGGTATAGGAAAAAAATTAATAGATGAAATTTATAAAATTGCTAAAAAAAATAATATAGAAGAAATTGAATTAATAGTAACAGAAAGGAATTCAGGTGCAGTTCAATTCTATAATAAAGAAGATTTTAAAGTAGAAAGGATTACTTTATGCAAGAAATTATAGGAAAAACAGCAAAAGATATCAATAAATATAATAATAAAATAATTTATTATAAAAATGCAAGAAGTGGTTTTTCAGAAATACTTAAATATATAAAAAGCATTTATGAAGATTTTACTTTACTTGTTCCAGCATTTATAGGATATTCACCAAGAGAAGGAAGTGGAATTTATGACCCTATTGTTGAAAACAATATTAAGCATAGGTTTTATCCAATTGATGAACACATAAACATATTATTGGACGAATATAAAAAAAACATTGAGAGCATAGAAGGAAAAATTGTAGTATTATTAGTGCATTATTTTGGATATGTGGATAAAAATATTGAAAACTTAGTTGTATTTGCTAAAAAAAATGATGCTATAATAATTGAAGATTGTGCACATGCATTATATACTGATTATATAGATAATAAGTGCGGTATGTATTCGGATGCTTCATTATATTCTTTGCATAAAATGCTACCATATTCTGATGGAGGAATGGTAAGAATTAACAATAATATAATAAAATTAAAAGAAACAAATAACTTCTATAATTTGTTAGAATATGATATTAGAAAAATAGCAGAGAAAAGAAAGAAAAATGCACAAATATTAGAAACAGAATTAAAGAAGGAAAAAGAAATAGAGATTTTAAGACCAATAGATATGTATAAAAATCAAACACCACAAACTTATCCTATTTTAATAAAAAGCAAAGACAAGAATGAATTATATCACAAGTTAAATGAAAAGGGATTCGGAGTAGTGAGTTTATATCATACTATGATTGAAGAACTAAGAAATGAAAAATATGATATATCAAATAAAGTATCAAAAAGAATTTTAAATTTACCAGTACATCAAGATGTTGAAGAAAAAGATCTTATTAATATGTGTAAGTTATTAAAAACATTATTGGGAGAGTAGAATGAAAAATAATTTATCAATTATAACATTAAAAGAAAAAGAAAAGTGGAATGAAATAGTAAAAAGTTTTAATAATTATGATGTCTTTTATTTACCAGAATATGTAGAAGCGTTTGAATATCACGGAGATGGTGAGCCTTTATTAATCTATTATAATGATAGAGAAACAAGAGCCATAAATGTAATTTTGAAAAGAGATATTTCAAATATAGAAAAATTTAGAAATATCTTTAAAAAGGGACAATACTTTGATGTTACTTCTCCATATGGATATGGAGGTTTTATAATTGAAGGAGAGAATTATAAGGAAGTAAATAATACATATAATGAATATTGTAAAAATAATGGAATAATATGCGAATTTGTAAGATTTCATTTATTAGAACATTATGAAAGCAAATATGATGGAAAAAAAGAAAATATTAAACATAATATTATTAGAAAGTTAAACTTAAATCCTGAAGAAATGCTTATGGATTTTGAACATAAGGTAAGAAAGAATATAAAAAAAGCCAACCAAAACTTGTTAAAAATTGAGATAGATGAAGAAGCCAAAACAATAAATAACTTTTTAGAAATTTATTATAAAACAATGGAAAGAAATAATGCTCAAGATGAATACTATTTTTCAAAAGAGTTTTTTGAAATTTTAAATAAAATGAAGGATAATACTGTATATTTTAATGTTTTATATGAAGGAAAAATAATTTCAACAGAAATGGTAATATATTCAAAGAATAATTGTTATTCGTACTTAGGAGGAACACTTGATGAATATTTTAATTTAAGACCAAATGATTTTTTAAAGTATGAAATTATTAAATGGGCATATTCAAAAAATATTAAAAACTTTATATTAGGTGGGGGATATGGAAATGATGATGACGGAATTTATAAATATAAAAAAAGCTTTGCACCGAATGGAATAGTTGATTTCTATATAGGCCAAAAGATTTTTAATAAAGAAATATATGATGAATTAGTGGAAATGCGAAAAAATGATACTGGCTTTGATATAAATTCAAAATTTTTCCCATTATATAGGAGTTAAGATGAAAGTTTTACATATTATAAAAACAAATACAGGAGCATCATGGGCATACAAGCAAATTAGAGAACAAAAAAAAATAGGCGTAGATATTACAGTAATGATGCCTAATGATTGTGAAGGTTTTGCATTAGAATACAAAAAAATCAATGTAGATGTTATTAAATTTGATGCATCATTACCTGTAAAAAAGCCATGGACATTTTTTAAAAAAAGAAAACAAATTATAGAAATAATAAATACTATCAAACCAGATATAATTCATTGCCATTTTGTCACAAATATTATGTTCGTAAGATTATCTTTAAGAAATACAAAAATTCCAAGACTATTTCAAGTTCCAGGACCATTGCACTTGGAAAATATTTTCTTTAAGTATGCAGAGATAATGTTAAAACAAAAAAATGATTATTGGGCAGGAAGCTGTAAAAAGACATGTGAAATATATGAAAAAGCGGGAATACCTAAAGATAAAATATTTTTTGGATATTATGCCGGAGAATTTAATGAATATGCAAAAAAAGCAGAGAGAACAGGAAAATTAAGAAAAGAATTTAACATAGCAGAGGAAGATTTTTTAATAGGAACAGTTAGCTATTTGTACAAACCTAAATACTATATGCTAAAAACCAAAGGAATAAAGGGACACGAAGACTTTATAGATGCTTTTGCAATATTACGAAAAAAACATAATAATGTTAAAGCAATTATAATAGGTGGACCAGCTCCAAAATCTGAAAAATATATGGAAAGAATAAAAAAAAGAGCAATGAAAAAATGCGGAAATGATGTTATATTTACAGGATTTAAAGAAAATATTATAGAATTATATAAAGATTTAGATTTAGTTATTCATCCATCTAGAAGTGAAAATTATGGAGGTTGTGGAGAATCACTGGCAGTAGCGGTACCTACTATAACAAGTAATATAGGAGGATTCCCAGATTTTATTAAAGAAGGACAAACAGGATATTTATTTAAAGTTAAAGATACAAAAAACTTAGCAGATAAGATGGAATATGTTATGGAACACTATGATGAAGCTAAAGAAACAGCAATAAATGGGCAAAAATTTATTGTAAATATAAATAGTAAATTATCTGCAGAACAGGCACTAGATATTTATAATAAAATTTTAGAAAGAGAAGAAAAATAATGAAAGTGTTATTTTGCCATGATGGACCAACATATGTAGATAATAAGAATAGATATTATGCATGTGTTTTATCAGATAATTTAATAGAAAGATACTTTTGGCTAGGAGATGAATTTACTTTATTAAATAGGTTAAGAAAAATCGAAAAAACAGAGGGTTTAGAAGAAATAAAACATAAAAAAGTTAATATTGTTTCAATCCCAAATTTAGCAACATTAAAAGGAATATTGTTTGACTCACATAAAGCTAAAAAAATTATAAGTGATGAAGTAAAAAAATCAGATATTGTGATTGCAAGACTACCAGGATTTGCAGGAGGATATGCAATAAAATATGCAAAAAAATATAATAAAAAATATTTTGTGGAAATGGTTGGATGCCCTTTAGATGCTTTGAGCAATCATAGCTTTAAGGGTAAAATCATTGCTCCAGTAATGTATATATATACAAGAAAATTATTAAAAAAATCAAAATATGTAATGTATGTCACTAATAAATATCTTCAAAACAAATACCCTACTACTGGATATCAAATAGGATGCTCTGATGTTGATATATCAATAGAAAATGAAGCAATAGATAATAGATTAAACAAAATAAATACAAACAATAATATTATTACTTTGGGAACCTTAGGAACTTTAAATATGAAGTATAAGGGATTTGATACAGTTATAAAAGCAATAAGTAAAATAAATAGGAGAAATGGCACAAAATATGTATATAAAATTATGGGTAATGGAGATAAAACTTGGCTAAACAAAGTAATTGAACAAAACAAAGTAGCTGATTTTGTGCAAATATTTAATTCGGTTCCACATAAAGACGTTTTTAATTGGTTGGACACAGAGATAGATATATACATACAACCAAGTAGAACAGAAGGAATGCCAAGAGCTTTAATTGAAGCAATGAGTAGAGCTTGCTTATGTATAGGATCTAATGCAGGTGGCATACCAGAATTAATTGATTCAAAATATATCTTCAAAAAAAATAATAAAGATGATTTAATCAAAATATTAGAAAACATCAAAGTAGAAGATTTGAAAAATCAAGCAAAAATTAACTTTGGAAAATCCAAAGATTTTTCAATAGAAATATTAAATGAAAAAAGAAAACAATTTTATAAAAAAGTTTTAAAATAATTCTAAAAGGAGGATTATGAAAGACGATAAAATAAGCATAATTATACCAGCATATAATTCACAAGATTTTATAAAGAGATGTATTGATTCTGTTATAAGCCAAACTTATAGCAATTATGAAATAATTGTTGTAAATGATGGCTCAACAGATAAAACAGAAGAAATCTTAAAAGATTTAAAAGAAAAGAATTACTTAGCTAATATGAAAATAATAACTGTACCTAATGGTGGAGTGGGAAAAGCACGAAATATTGGGATAAAAGAAGCTAGTGGAAGTTATATATTTTTTATTGACTCGGATGATTATTTAGAGAAAGAATGCTTGGAAGTACTATATAAGAATATAAAAGATGAAGATTTAGACATATTATGTGGTAATTTCTTTATTGTAAAAAAAGATGAAAGTAAACTAAAAAATTATATGATAAAGCCAGGGGAATATACAAATATTACAGAAAACTTTATATATGAGTATTTTTTTGAAAATATAGGTTCTTCTATATGGGGAAAATTGTACAGGGCTAGTTGTATAAAAAATGAAAGATTTAATAAAACAAAAATGGGGGAAGATGTATTTTTTAATATTAGAACTATTATTAATAATAAAAATATAAAAATAGGAATAATAGATTATCCAATTTACAATTATTATGAAAATACTAATTCTGTTTCTTACAGAAAAATAGAAAATTTAGTAGATAATTGGCAAATAGAAATAGATACAATTTTAAAAAGTAATAGCCCAATAAAAGAGTATTTGATTGGAATGCAACTATACAGACTGTACAATGAGTATGTACATAATGCTAGTCTTTGTACTAATAAAAAAGAATATATTAATGAATTTACAATTCAATTATTACAAAACAATAATATTGTAAAATTTGCACAAGAAAGCATAAAAAATAAAACATATACAATGATAAAAAACAGAAAAAAAAGGATTATATATAAAGCAACTACTGTTTTTATTTCAAAAAAACAAGTAAAACTATTAAGATTAATAACACATCTAAAGATAAAATTTTTTAAAAATAGGAGAAAAAATTGAAAGAAGAAAAAAATAGCGAAAATAAATTATTAGTCATAATTAACATATTGACAACTATTATTATTATTTATATGGGGATATTTATAAAAAATGAGATAGAATTAATATATTTACCAATTTCACATTTAATAGTTTTAATAGCATTTAACATAATTACCCCAAGAGAAAAAATACAAGAATATAAATTCGCAATAACATTAATATATATAATTACTTTTATTAGATATGTTATAACTCCTTTGATTGCTAGTATATATGATAAGTATATCTATTTTGGACCAGTACCCACAGTTAATCAATTTAATTTAGCAATTAAATTGATGATTTTTGAACTGGCTGCAACATATGCAGTTTCAACTATTATGGTAAGACTTTCTACTTTTAATGTGAAAAACAATAATAAGATAGAATTTTGTACAAATAAGGTAACTCTTGTTTCGGTAATAATAATATCAATTCTTGTCATAATTCTTACAAATAATTATAACTTATTAAAGATAAACAGTTTTTTTATAATTGACAATTTGTATGAAGCACCGGAGATTCAAAGAGTACTAACTGGACTGATATTAATTTTATTGTATATTACAAAAATATTCTCTTACTTTGTACTGCTATCCATCGTTTCAGAAAAACATAATAAAAGCAATAAGAAAATATATATTTTTTTAGCTTATTTAATATCTTTTGTATACTTAGCATCTATGATGGGAACAAGCAGATGGACAATGGTGTTTTCAACTGTAATTATCATTTATGCATTAGTGAAATTATATCCTACTATATCTAAAGCACTTATTGTACCAATTATATTTGTAGCAATAATATCGATAATGAGTATATCAATATATAAGTTATCAGGTAAATTAAAGAATTCTACCAATGTAATTAACGGCACTTTTCAAGAACTTTCTCAACAATTTGATTATTACTTTTCAGGTGTTGGGCTAGTAGCACAATCAATAGATATGGCTGATGTATATGAAAATGAAATAACAATTCACACATTTTTTAATGACTTCTTAGGAAGTATACCTTATGTTTCCAAATTTATAGATCAAACAGATAGAACAAATGTATACTTTAATACTTATAACTATTTTAGAAAAGATCAAACAAGTTTAATTATACCAATGATTGGTAATTGTTATTGCTATTTTCCATACTTTCCAGTTCTATATACGTGTATTTGTGTTTCTTTGGCATTTTTGTGTAACTATAAAATGAATAATACAAATAAATTAGAATTTAAAATAATGCATCTATATATGTTAATGTATTTGGTACTATGTTTTGCATTTAATGCTCAGATAATATTTGGATATTTTATAACTAAGTATTTATACATTATAATTTTATTAAAAATTAATACTAGAATAAAATGGAAAAACTCAAATATAGGAAAGGAAAATGAAATAAATGAAAAAAGTTATAGTAGCAACAATTCTGAAGGTATGTAATTATGGAACAGCACTGCAAGTATATGCAACACAGACTATTCTACAAAAATTAGGATTTAATGTAGAAATACTTAATTATAAACAAAGAAGATTAGAAAATAATAAATTATTATTTAAATCAGATAAAGCAAAAACAACAATAAAAAATAGAATATATAGAATACTCTCAATTATATATAGAATGATACCAAATATTATTATAAAAAACAAATTTGAAAAATTTTTAACACAATATATTAACTTAACACCTAAAGAATGTACTTCATTTGAAGAGGTAAATGATAACTATATTAATGCAGATGCATACATTACTGGAAGCGATCAAGTATGGAATTCAAATTATAATGAAGGAATTGATAAAGTTTATTATCTAGATTTTGTACCTAATAATGTGAAGAAAATATCATATGCAGCAAGTATTGGTATGGATAATTTTAAGGAAGAAGAAAAAGAAAATATACAAATGTTATTAAAGAAGTATAATTCTATAAGTGTAAGGGAATTATCTGCAAAAAGTGCAATTAAAAATTTAGGATTAAAGGTACAGGTCGTTTTAGACCCTACATTATTAATACCTAGGCAAGAATGGATAAATATATCAAATAAAAAAGTAAATGAAGAAAAATATTTATTACTATATATATTAGGAAGAGATAAAACACTTTTAAAATATGCTCAAGAAATAGCTAAAGGAAGAAATCTTAAAATTGTAAAAGTAGGTTTAGACTTTATACATTCAAAAATAGTTAATAAGAGTTATTCATATGCTACTCCTAATGATTTTATTTCATTATTTATTAATGCAAGCTATATAATTACTAATTCCTTCCACGGAATAGCATTTGCCATTAATTTTAATAAGCAATTTATTGCCATACCACCAAAATCATACCAAACAAGGCTAAATAGTATATTATCATTATTCGATTTGGAAGATAGAATGATTGTAAATCAAAAATTAATAAATTTAAAAGATATTGACTATGGACAAGTTAATCAAAAATTAGATAAAATGAGAAATTCATCTATAAACTTTTTAAGAGAATCGTTAGGAGAAAATAATGAATAGTATAAAGAAATTTTTACAATCATCTGCAATCTTTTTTGTAGGTAACTTACTTTCAAGAGCAATTTCCTTTTTCTTACTACCAATATATACTAAAAACATATCAACAACAGATTATGGATATTATGACCTGTCAATAACATATCTTACAATAATAACTTCTGTTTTATTCTTTGATATATGGGCTACTGTAATGAGGTTTATGTTTGATAAAAATGAAGAAAAAAATAAATATTCATCAATTTTAAGCGGATTTGTAGTTTTCTCAATGTCTACAATAGTATATATAGTAATAGGAATAGTAGTAGCTCAAATTGTTGATATAAAATATTTAACACTAATAATAGCATATGGAATTTTTTTAAATATGCAAAATATGTTTTCGTATATAACAAGAGGATTTGAGAAAAATAAAAACTTTGCTATTTCAGGAATCTTGAATACTCTTTTTGTAAGTATTAGTAGCATTGTTTTAATTGTATTTGCAAAGGTAGATTATTCAGCACTTTATGTTGCGGGAATAATAGGGAATATTGTTCAAATTCTATATTTAGAGCTAAAAGTTAATCTAAGAAAAAATTTAAAGATAGAATTATTAGAAAAAAATTTAACAATGGAGATGTTTAAATATACATTGCCATTATGTATTAATTCTGCTTCTTTTTGGCTATTAACTAGTTTTAATAGAATTGTTATATCAAAAGTATTAACAGTATCTGATAATGGAATATATGCAATAGGAAATAAATTTGCAGTTATTATAACGCTAATAACAACTTGTTTTACGTTAGCTTGGCAAGAAATTTCATTCGATAGGAAAATAGATGACAAAACAAATGCAAAGTTTTATTCAGATGCTTGTAATTTATATATTGGATTTTTAGGAATAGGTCTAATATTATTAATCCCAACAGTAAATATTATATTCCCTTGGTTGGTTGACAATTCATATTATCAAGCAAAAGGTATTATTCCGTTATTTTTAATTGCAACTGTAATAAATGCTTTTTCAAATTTTATTGGAAATATATTTTATGCTCAAAAAGATACAAAGAATATTTTTATTTCGGCATTAATATCAGCAATGCTTAATGTTTTACTGTCATACCCATTAATAAAATTATTAGGACTAAATGGAGCAACATTATCTATGCTTATAAGCTTTATGATTAATATATTAATAAGATATAAAATTTTAAATAAAAAAATACTTCTAAAGTTTAATGTAAAAAACATATTACTGCTTACTATTTTCATATTGTGTAGTTGGTATATATATAATATGGAAACATATATAAATATCATTTGGTTAGTAATAGCATGTTTTGTATTAATATTTTTATTCAAAAAGAATATAAAAAAAATTGTTTTTAGTTTATTAAAAAAGGAGAAAATATGATTAAAGAATGCACAGGTTGCTATGCTTGTTATAATGTATGTCCACAAAATGCTATAACAATGGATGAGGACAATTACGGATTTCAATATCCAACTATAAATAAAGAAAAGTGCATTAATTGTGGCCTTTGCGAAAAAATATGTCCTGTTTTACACAAGGAAAAAGTAAATAATCAACCAAAAGCATATGCATGTATAAATAAAAATGAAAATATTAGAAAACAAAGTTCCTCAGGTGGAATATTTACTTTGTTGGCAGAAAAAATATTAGATTTGGGTGGAGTTGTTTTTGGTGCGCAATTTGATGAAGACTTTAATGTTATTCATTCATATGTAGAAAACAAAGAGGATTTATATAAATTTAGGGGCTCTAAATATGTACAAAGCCAAATAGGAGCTTCATTTAAAAAAGTAAGACAGTTTTTAAATGAAGGACGTTGTGTGCTATTTACTGGCACACCCTGCCAAATTGAAGGGTTATATTCTTATTTATCAAAAGAATATGAAAAATTGTATACACAAGACATTATATGCCACGGAATACCCTCACCAAAAGTTTGGAGGAAATATATAAAATCAATAGAAGATGCAAAAAAATATAAACTGACAAATGCTAATTTAAGGAACAAAACAACAGGGTGGTTAACATATTCTTTTAAATACCAGTTAGAAAATAAAAAAATATATACTGAATATAGTTTTGAGAATAAATATATGCAATTATTCCTTAAATCAATAATTCTTAGGGAATCTTGTTACAATTGCCATTTTAAATCTAAGAATAGAAAATCAGACATAACTTTAGCGGACTTTTGGGGAATACAAAATGTTGTACCAAAAATGTTTGATAATAAAGGAACTTCTTTAGTGATTGTTAACTCACAAAAAGGCAATGAGTTATTTAATAAAATAAAACAAGACATAAAATATATTGAAAATGATTTTGAAGAATCCATAAAATATAATCCAAGTATGACAAAGTCCACAGAAAGACCTAAAAGTAGAGAAGAATTCTTTGAAAAACTTGAAAATGAAGACTTAGAAACACTTGCAGAAAAATATGTAGTAAAAGAAAACACAATAAAAAGAAATATAATTATTTTAAAAAGTATTATAAAAAACATAGTATATAAATTAAAACGATAATAATTTATTATAATTTGCGTATGAAAAATAATTCGTCTTCCTAAAAAATTGCAGATACTAAGGAGAAGAAAAAACTATTTCATAGAAATGTTTACACAGATATAAAAATATATACATGGGTTTATAGGTAAATCCATTTGAAAAACCTAAATATATTATAAAGGAACAAATATGAAAACCAACCTAATCACAATAGCCATAACGATACTAATAATAGCACTACCTATTGCAATAATGCCTGGTAATACTACATATAACATACCAAAGGTCTGGACATTATTAATAGGTGGAGCTATTCTGTTAATTTTATTGCTTATAAATTACAAAAAATTAGAGTTAGATAAAAAAGACTATGTAATACTTATTTTTGCACTTTTAGTTTTTATAAGTACAATATGTTCAAGCAATATAAAAATATCTATTTTAGGAATTGATAATAGATGGGAAGGAATGCTAGCATTTTACACATATATACTAATCTACTTCTGTGCAAAAAAGTTTCTAAAATACAAAGACAATAAAACACTATTAAATGTTTTATACGGTGTATACATTTCAATAAGCATTTTAGGAATATTACAATATTATATTAAACTTCCAACAAATGACTTGTATCCAATATTTAATAAAGGAGCATGTGGAACTTTTGGAAATACAAATTTTATGGGAAGTTTCATAAGTATGGGAATACCAATATTTATAATAACTTATATTATTAAAGGTGATAAAATAAGCTTTATAACTAGCTTATTAGTATTTTTCTGCTTAATAGCTTGTATAGCAAGGAGTGGATGGATAGCATTTGGAATTTTTAGTATTATTTTACTAATATATCTCATAAAGAACAAAAATAAAAAGCTCTTTAAAAGAGCAGTTATTTTAGTAGTATGTTTTATTATGATATTTATGCTACTATATTTACCTGAAAAAAGTATAGTTAAACAAAAAACAAATCAAGTAAAAAATGAGGTAACAATAGCAAAAACAAAAGGATTAGATGACAAATTGGGTTCTAGCAGAATTCAGATTTGGAAAATTGTAATAGAATTAATAAGAAAATATCCAATACTCGGAGTTGGACCAGATAATCTACACAAAGGTATATTTGAAAACTTAACTGAAACAAGCATAAATTTTATATTAAGAGCTAAAGTTTCAATAGATAAAGCACACAACGAGTATTTACATATTGCAGTAACTTTAGGAATTCCAGCTTTAGTTATATATTTGACATTCCTTTGTATGATTGTATTTCCAAAACTAAAAAACATATTAAAGCAAGAAAAAACATTTATCACTTTAAGTGTGATAATTAGCTATTTGGCACAAGCATTTTTTAATATAAGTACAATAGGAGTAGCACCGTTATTTTGGCTAGCTCTTGGACTTCTAGATAATCAGAATTTCAAAAACAGAATAAATGAATAAAAACTATTGAAAAAAAAATAATTTAAATATATAATATTTAAGAAATACAAATGAAAGAGGTTTAAAAAATGGAAGAATTAGATTTAAAGGAACTATTTACTATTTTTTGGGAGAGAAAAGCACAAATAATATTAATAATATTAGTATTTGCAATCATAGGTGTAGCATATTCATATTTTCTAGTTGAGCCAGATTATAAGGCAACTACTAAATTGGTTTTAACACAAAGCTCTGAAAATTCAAAAGATGGCTCTATAACACAAGCTGATGTAACATTAAATTCAAAGCTTGTTTCAACTTATGGAGAAATTATTAAAACAGATAATGTATTAAAAACTGTTGTAAGTAACATAAATAATCCAGAAATAACAATTGAGGATATTAAAGAAAATGTAACAGTAAAATCAGTAAAAGATACTGAACTTTTAGAGATTACTGTAAAAAATTCTAATCCAAACTATGCAGCTCAAATTGCAAATGAAATTGCGAAGGTTTTCTGCGAAAGAGTTGTAGATATATATAGTATAAGCAATACATATGTATTAGATAGAGCAGAACCAAGTGCAATACCATATAATATTAATCATATAAAAGATGTTATGATATTTGCATTTATTGGAGTAATAATATCAGTAATATATGTACTAATTTCAAATATGTTAGATAATACGGTAAAAACAGAGCAAGATATAGAAAAAATAGGCGGATTACTTGTATTAACAACAATCCCAGATTATTCATTAGAAAACAAAAGAGGAGGAAGAAGAAAATGAAAAAAGAGCTTATAGCATATAAAAACCCAAAATCACCAATTGCAGAGACTTTTAGAACACTAAGAACAAATATACAGTTTATGAATACTAAAAAAAATTTACAATCTATTTTAATTACTTCTACAATGCCAGGAGAGGGCAAAAGTTGGGTGTCAGCCAATCTCGCAACTACTTTTGCACAGGCAGGTAAAAAGGTGATTCTAATAGATGCAGATATGAGAAAAGGTACACAACACAAAATGTTTACAGTAGAAAGCAGACCAGGGTTATCTAATTATTTATTGGATGTAAGCGAAAATGAAACAGTTGATATTTTACAATATGTAAAAAGAACAGGTGTGGAGAATTTATATTTAATAACTTGTGGAAATGTTCCACCAAATCCATCAGAATTATTAGCATCAGAGGGAATGATTAACATGGTTGAAAAACTAAAAAGAACTTTTGATATATTAATATTTGATGGAACTCCAGGGCTAATAGTAACAGATGCAATGATTGTATCAAGATTAGTAGATACAACAATAATTGTTGCTTCACATAATGAAACTAAAAAAGACAATCTGCAAAAAGTGAAAAAAGGGTTAGAAAGTGTCGGAGCATCAGTTGCAGGAGTAGTAATTAATAAAATGCCAGTAAATGCAAAGAAATATGAAGATTCATATTACTATGGAAACACTCCTAATAAAATGTATGAAGAAAAAGATATATTTAAAAAAAAGACCAGACAAATGAATAAAGAAGAAAAAGTATTAAATGAATTGAATGAACTATTTAATAATAGGAAGGAGCAATAAATGGTAGATATACATTCTCATCTTATTCCAAATGTAGATGATGGCTCAAAATCAGTTGAAGAAACATTTATGCTAATAAAAGAAGCCGATAGAGCAGGAATTACAGATATAATATTAACACCACATTATATAGTTAATTCATATGAGCAAAATGCAAATACTCTTATACTATTAAAGGACAAGCTACAGCAGATACTTGATAAAGATAAGATAAATGTAAAATTACACATAGGGATGGAAGTGTATATAACAGACAATCTAATAGATTTATTGAAACAAAACAAATTATTAACATTGGCAAATAGTAAATACTTACTAATGGAATTACCACTTAATACCAATGTTCAATATTTGGATATGGTTATATTCAAATTAATAGAAAACAACATAATACCAATAATAGCACATCCGGAACGTTATAAATTTGTACAGGAAGATCCAAGTAAGGTAAGAGAGCTTATAGACAGTGGATGTTTAATACAAAGCAATATTGGTAGTATTTTAGGTATTTACGGAAAAAAAGCGAAAAAAACAATTAAGTATTTATTAAAAAATGATTTAATAAATTTTATAGCGACAGATACTCACAGAAAAAATACTATATATCCTTTACTCGAAAAAGGAATTAAAAAAATTGAAAAAATAACAGGAAAAGAAAAGGCTGAAGAACTAACAAATCTAAATGTGCAGAAAATATTAAATAATACATAAATGGAGAAAAATATGAAAAGAAAGATTTTTATTATAACTTTTATTATAATTAACTTAATAATTCCCACTATAGCAAATGCTGTTGAAATTGAAAATGTTTTAACAGATAATAATACGACTCAAGGAGAAAACCCAAAACCTCCAGTTGAAGACAATAATAATGTAACAGAGACAGAACAACCGCAAAATCCAACTATTCCAGAAGAAAATACTCCTCAAGAACCAGAACAAACCCCAGAAAATAACGAGCAAGAACCTGAACCACCGCAAGAAATAGAAGAACCTCAAGAATCAGAAGTAACTCAAGAACCAACAATACCAACAAATGTTGAAAAACAACCAACAACATATTATCAAGATGCGTATACTTACGAAAAATCTAGCAATAATTATCTAAATTATTTAAAAATAGAAAACATAGAATATGAACCAGAATTTAATAAAGAAACAACAGAATACTATGTAATAGTCGACTTAGATGTTGAGCAGTTAGAAATTACAGCTATTGCGGAAGATGAAAATGCTACAGTTCAAATTACTGGAGATACTGAATTAGAAGAAGGAGAGAATATTATAACAATAATAGTTACAGCTGAGGACGATTCACAAAGAAAATACAAACTTATTGTTACAAAAACTGATAATACTGAACTTGCAAATGCTAATTTAAAGAGCTTAAAAATAAAAGGTTTTGAAATATACCCAATATTTTCAAAAAGAATTTACAAATACAATATTACAATAAACGAAAAAGTAAATCAACTTGAAGTATTAGCAGAGGCAGAAAATGAAAATGCAACAATTGAGATTAAAGGAAATGATCAATTAAAAGAAGGAAATAACACAATAACAATAACTGTAACAGCAGAAGATGGAATAACTAAAAGAGAATATAGTATAAACACATTTATATCATCATTAACTGTGGAAGTAAAAGAAGAAAACAAATTGCCAGCATTAATTGCAATGGGAATAGGAGCACTTATAGCATTAATATTATTAATACATATAATAAAAAATAAAAAATAAGCTCTGCCTAGCAGAGTTTATTTTTTATTGCTTTTTCATTTTTGGCTTTGAAACAAGCGAAGCAATATAACCAAAGAATATGGTGGCAGCAATTCCACCAGCAGCTGCTGCTGTACCACCTGTAAAAGCACCTACTAAGCCATCTGTCTCAGCTTTCTTTATTGCTCCTTTTGCTAATAAGTTTCCAAAACCTGTTAAAGGAACAGTTGCTCCTGCACCTGCATAATCAACTAATTTTTGATATATTCCAATACCTCCTAAAATTGCTCCAGCAGTTACGAAAATTACTAAAATTCTAGCAGGAGTAAGTTTTGTTTTATCAATAAGAATTTGACCAATTATGCACAGAAAACCACCTACAACAAAGGCTTTTACAAGCATCATCCAATCCAAATTATTAAAAAAATCTTGAACCATATAATTCCCTCCTATTTATTTTATATATCTGTTTCTATTGCAATTGCATGTGCAATTCCAGGAATACTTTCTCCCTGTTGACTACTAGTAGAATTCGTTAGGGCTCCTGTTGCAATAAGAAGTATTTTTTTTAATTCTTTTTGTTTCAATTTATTAAACAAATAACCAGAGAAAATTGTAGCACAACAGGCACAACCACTACCACCAGAGTGTGTGTCTTGAGCTTGTTTATCAAACATTAAAACCCCACAATCATTATAATTAGATTTAATATTATAACCTTTTGTTTCGGCCATTTCCGTAAGAATCTCTTTACCTATATAACCCAAATCTCCTGTTAAAATTGCATCATAATAGCTAGGCTTTCTACCTGTGTCTTTAAAATGAGTAATCAATGTATCTAAAGCTGCAGGAGCCATAGCGGCTCCCATGTTGTTTGCATCTTTAATACCCATATCAATTACTTTACCAGTGGTAATATAAGTAACATAAGGTCCATTACCACATTTTGATAAAATCGCAGAGCCTGCGCCAGTAACAGTCCATTGAGATGTTGGAGGTCTCTGATTTCCAAGTTCTAGTGGAAAACGAAATTGCTTTTCTGCACTACAAAAATGGCTTGATGCTGAACATATGCACTTATCAGCTGCTCCACCATCAATAAAAATAGAAGCAAGTTGCATTCCTTCAACAAAAGTTGAACAAGCACCAAATATACCATAAAGGGGTATACCGAAGCTCCCTTACCCCAAAACTTGAAGATATACATTGATTTAATAAATCACCTGCAAAACAGTAATTAATATCAATAGAAGAAACACCAGCCTTCATTATATTCATATTAACAGTTTCCTTTATAATTTTACTTTCTGCCTTTTCCCAAGTTTTTTCTTCCCAAAATTCATCCTCTAAACATTTATCAAAATAATCCGCCATAGGACCTTGAGCCTCCTTTGGACCAACAATAGAGGCAGTTTCTAAGATTGTTACAGGATTATCAAACTTTAGTGTTTGTGCTCCAAATCTTTTCATTTAATCACGTTCCTTTCAAAATTTATATTAAATTCCCATAAATATTAAATAGCAAATCCCAACTAAAATTGATGTAGAAATACCATATACAAGTACAGGACCTGCAACTGTAAACATTTTTGCACCTACTCCCATAACATATCCTTCAGATTTATACTCCATAGATGGTGAAACAATAGAATTAGCAAAACCAGTAATAGGAACAAGTGAGCCTGCACCAGCGAACTTACCAATTTTATTAAATATGTTAAGTGCGGTTAAAAAAGCACTTAAAAATATTAAGGAAATAGAAACAATAGTAGCACTCATTTCGGTATCAAGACCTCTATATTTACAAATTTCCATTATAATTTGCCCTATTGTACAAATTAATCCACCTACCCAAAAACTATTAAAGCAGTTTTTAAAAATAGGAGAGTTGGGTGATTTTTGATTAACATATTCTTGATATTCTTTATTTGTATTAATTGGTTTCATAAAATCACCCCCTAGAATCATCAATAGTAAAAGTCAAATCCAAAGTGGTATAATATTCAACAATTTTATTACCATCAATTTTAGCCCTTTGCTCGAGAATTGTAACAGAAGATAAGTAATCGATAGTTCTTGAGGCCTCATTGATTGTTTTTACAATAGCATCCTTCCAAGAAACTTCAGAAGAACCAGTTAATTTTAGGTGTTTTTCAGTACGCATAAAAAGTTCACACTCCATTTTAAACATTTTAATTTCAAATATATTCTGTACATTTATCTAAAAAATATACAATCTAGGAGAGATTTTAAATATAAAAAAATAAATTTCTTGAATAAAAAAACAAAAAGTGATTGACAAAGCAAGAAAAAATGATATATACTAAAAA
>USJO01000011.1 GCA_900555075.1 uncultured Clostridium sp. | reverse complement strand
ATAAAAAATTACAAATTGCAATACTTTTTGCAATTTGTAATATAATTGTAATATTAAACTTTCTCTCCTAGACACACCTCTTTTGGATTTATTTCCGTTTTTAATATATAAGTAATAATAACTTTATATCTTAAAATTATAGATAAAATTTTCCACAAAAAAATCGCCTTGAATTTAATTTCTTAAACTCAAAGCGAAATATTTTTATATTTTAATTACTTTATTCATTTTCTGTATTTTCTATTTCTTCAATATCTTTAATATGCATTTCTATATCTTCTGCCTTTGGTAATTGTGTTTGTAAATATTCTGGTATATCTGCTAATAGTTTATATTCACTAACTCCAACGGGCTTATTTATATCCTTTAAAGCATATTCAGCTGTTAATTTATCTTTTTCCTTACATAGTAGTATTCCAATAGTTGCATTATCTCCTTCTTTTCTTAACATATCATCAACAGCAGATAAATAAAAATTTAATTGTCCTGCATCAGTTGGCTTAAACTTTCTAGCTTTTAATTCTACTACTATATAACATCTTAATTCTAAATGGTAAAACAATAAGTCTATAAAATAATCTGTATCACTCACAGTTATTTTATATTGATTTCCTACAAAAGCAAATCCATTGCCAAGTTCTATTAAAACATTTTTGATTTTTTCAATCATTGCTTCTTCTATTTGTTTTTCTTTTACTTGCCCTTTTAATGCTATAAAATCAAAAACGTATGGATCTTTTATAGTTTGTATTGCTAAATCACTTTGAATATCTGGTAAAGTGTTTTCAAAGTTTGTAGTTTTATCTGCTATTGCCTGTCTTTCATATAACTTGTATTTTATTTGGTCTTCCAGTATATCACAAGACCAACCATTCTTTATAGTTTCTTCCATATACCATTTTCTAGTGTTAAGATCCTTCACTTTATTTATAAGTAATACGTTATGCGACCAAGTCAATTTTGCAGACAAGGTCTGCAAAATTGCTGTATCAGGATATTCTTCATAAAATTTTCTCATATTTCTAAGGTTTCTTACTGAAAAACCTTGAATATTTTGAAATTCATTTTTTAAGTCTATGGATAAATTATCAACAAATTTATTCCCCCATTCTATATTTTCAGAAATAATTTTACCAATATTCCAATACATATATATTAGTTCCTTATTAACTTCTTGCATTGCCTTATATTGTGATTTTAGAACTTCTTGCTTAATATTTTCAACAATCATTTTATATCTATTAATATCTATTTCATTTTCCATTTTTACCTTCTTTCTATTTTTGCAGACACCGTCTGCAAAATTAAAATTATTCTTATTGCTTATGATAATATCACATTTTTTATAATATTTCCATAATTTTTGAAATTTCACTTATAAATCAATTCATTTAATACTATTTCTTCAGCCTGTTGCTTAATTGCATTCGTTGTCCCCACCCAATAGAACATATCAGTATTTTTCATATCTTCTGTTAAATTGCTTTGTGCTTTTAATTCTTCAATAATTTGATTAACCCTTTTCGTTACTGTTTCCTGTACTTATTTTCAAGTGTTTATTTATTTTTTCTTTCATAAATAGTATTGTATATTCTGATTTCTTGTGTTCCTTCAAGTAATTTAATCTTAATCTTCCATATTTATTTAGTATAATCTTTTCTTCTTGTTTTAATACAAAATTTGGCAAATAATAATCTCCAACTAATGTATAACTTATTCTTGTTTTCTCATTTGTATATTCTTTCTTCAATTTTTTATTATCCATAATTTTATTCTGAAGTTCAAAAAAAGATGACGTTGCATTTACTTTTACAATTCATTTTTTCAATATTTGAAAATTTATGATTTTTACTAAATTGTTTGTAGGAGGAAACCTTTGCTATTACCGTGCTTTATCATTTCGTTATAAGAGAACACAATTGTTATTATCAATGCTATTAATGTTATACCTTTGTTTTTTATCATGTTTTTTTCTCTCCTTTGTTTTTGTTTTTTTAATTTTACTTTCTTTTTATGTTTTTAAAATTGTTGTATAATAAGAAAAGTGAAACTTCATTTCACTTTGTCCAAAATGCTTCGCATTCGGACATATATAGGAAACTTTTCTTGTTATTGAAGTCAATTCCAAGGAGAACTTTCCTACATAATAAAAAATTACAAATTGCAATACTTTTTGCAATTTGTAATATAATTTTAATTTTGCACTTTTATATTTGCTCCTAGTTTAATTAATTTTTTATCTAAATTTTCATACCCTCTTAATATATGCTCTATATTATTTATCTTACTTACTCCTTTTGCTACCAATGCTGCTGTACACATTGCTGCTCCTCCTCTTAAGTCTGTAGCATTTACTTCTGTTGCAACTAGCTTTCTTACTCCCTTAACTATTGCAACCTTTCCTTCTATCTTTATTTTTGCCCCCATCCTTACGAGCTCATTTACATATTTATATCTATTTTCAAATATATTTTCTACTATCATTGATGTTCCTTTTGCAACAGTTAGAATACTAACAAAAAGTGATTGCATATCTGTTGGAAAACCCGGATATGGCATTGTTTTAATGTCTATTGCTTTTATTTTTTTTGTTCCTTTTAGTATTACTTTATTTTTATCTACTATGATTTTTGAACCTGTTTCTTCTAATTTATGTATTATTGGAGTTATATGTTCTGAATTCACATTATTTACTACAATTTCTCCCCCAGTTATTGCTGACATACATAATAGTGTTCCAACCTCAATTCTATCTGGCATTACATTGTAGCCAACATCTTTTAAACTTTTTACACCTTTTATTTTTACAATGTTTGTTCCTGCACCTTCTACTTTTGCTCCCATCTTATTTAAAAAGTTTTGTAAATCTACAATTTCTGGCTCCATTGCCGCATTTGTAATTATTGTTTCTCCTTCTGCAAATATTGAAGCTAGTATTATATTTTCTGTCGCTCCAACAGATGGGAAATCTAAGTGTATGTCATTTCCTCTTATTTTATCACATAAGCACTGTATAGTTCCGACCATCCTCCTCAAACTTTACTCCTAACTTTTCCAATCCTTTTAAATGTAAATCTATTGGTCTTGTTCCAATGTCGCAACCCCCTGGATATGAGAACTTTGCTTTTCTACATCTTCCAATGATTGCTCCTACTAATATTACTGATGATCTCATTTTTCTCATTAGTTCGTCTGGTATTTCTTGCGTTTTTATGTCCTTAGAATTAATAATTATCTTTCCATTTTTTTTAATTATTTTACATCCTAATAATTGTAATATTTTAAGCATTGTTTGTGTATCATAAATATTGGGTACATTATATAATATTGTGGTTTTCCCACTTAAAATGCTTGCTGCTAATATAGGAAGTGATGCGTTTTTAGAACCTGATGCATTTACTTCTCCTTCTAGTCTTCTTCCTCCTTCTATTAGGTAACTTGACATTCGTAATCCTCCTTTGCACATTATATATTATGCAAACTCTGAGGATAAAGTTAAAAAGTTCTAAAAATTTCAATATTTCTACCTCAAAATTTGGAACTTTTATTTATAACTACTTTCTTTTCTTTTTATTATGTGCTATACTAAATGTGTTTATAATTAATATTATTGTAATACTTATAATTATATATATTAAGTTTTTTCCTTCTATGTATATTTTATTATTTTCTATTATTTGATTTTCGTTTTTATTGTTTTGTATATTACTTGTTTCATTACTCCAAATCCCTAGTTTATTATTTTTTGCGATTTCTTCACTTTTTTGTAACATTCCAGCATATTTATAATTATTCTGTAACATATAAGTCTCTGCTAATCCACTTTCAACTAACAAATCTTGTAATAATACATCATCTATCCATATCCAGGCTAAATATCTATCATATTTGTCTTTTTCATCAGCATTACTATCAAATTCCAATTCAATTTTAGTTGCTTTTTCAAGTTTCTCTTTCGTAAAATTACTTGCTTCTTTTCCATAGGTCTCTTCGCCTCTTTTTGGATCTACTGTTTCTTTTGTATTTATCCCTAAAAATCTTACTGTTACTTGTTCTCCGTTCATTTTGAATTTTGCAGTATCACCATCAACTGTTTCTACTAATTCCACCTTGATTTTATTTGAGTTGATCTCATAATTGTTTTCTAACTCATTAAAATTTTCATCATAATATATAGCAGGTGCAACAATTTCCCATTTTTGTTTTTCTTCGTTCCATTTTAATTGATGAAAATGTGTTACTCCGTTTTCTTTATGATAGCCATAATAATTTCCGTTATATTCGGTTATATGTTTTGATTCTTTATCTTTCCAGCCTGTAATATTACCACCATGTGCAAAACTTACAGTATATACACATATTAACATTACTATAATCATTATTACGCTTTTTAATTTTTTCATTATTATCACCTAACAAATTATACCATAAGGAGGAATTATTTTGAACGATTTCTTAAATTTTTCATTTAATAGCTTAAATTTATTAGATAATAAATTTCATGATAATATCAAAGAAAGTTTAGTGGATGACTTTATTCATGAATTACAAAGTTATTTAGAACTACAAACAAATAATACAATATTAGAAAACTTGCCAAAAAATACTAATTTGCATTTTGCAAAATTTGAAGGCACTTATGCAATATGTTTTGATTATTCTTCTAAAACTATATATAACATACCTAAATCTTACTTAAAAGGAATATCTCCCGAAGTTGGTGATGCTATAATGAAAGTTTCTTCAAAAGATTTCCGCATAGATTACACAGGTATTCCGGCAAATGCAAACAATATTTACAACCTTTTAAATGAGTGTAGTTATGCTACTCTTCCATCAAAAATTAATATTTTACCAGAATACTATCAAATTTCTAATATTGGGGTGGATTTTGCTGTTTGCAAAAATATTAATACTAATAGAATAGAAAATATCCCCATAGATGATGTTCCTAAAAACGCCAAAAATGGAGATACTTTATTGTATAAAAATGGCAAGTTTATAATAAAATAATGATTATTATATTTTTTGTTTTTTTTCAATAGTTTTACCAAAATTTGTTCCGTTTTTGTTTGTATATTTCTTATTATTCTACTCTTCTTCCGCCTTCTATTATGTAATTTGACATTTGTAATCCTCCTTTTCATATTTTATAATTTCTTTATATACTTTGTTAATAGTTTCGAGAAGTTATATATTTAACTATATAACTTCTTAATTCTTTCAATCGCATTTTTTTCTAATCTAGATACTTGTGCTTGAGAAATTCCAATTTCATTTGCAATTTCCATTTGAGTTCTGCCATCAAAGAAACGCTTTGAGATAATAAGCTTTTCTCTACTATTAAGTTTTTTCATCGCTTCTGCAAGACTTAAACTTTCAGTCCAAAACTCATCAGTATTTTTTGAGTCTTTTATTTGGTCAATCAAATAAATACTTTCAGCACCTTCATTATAAATAGGTTCCTGAAGAGATATTGGTTCTTGAATAGAATCAAGACTAACAGTAATTTCCTCTTTATCAATATTTAAAACCTTTGCAATTTCTTCAATAGTAGGTTCTTTCTGTTTCTCCTTAAGCAAAGCTTCTTTTGTTTGCAATGCCTTATATGCTAAATCCCTCATTGATCTACTTACTCTTATAGGATTGTTATCTCTTAAATGCCTCCTAATTTCTCCAATAATCATAGGCACAGCATATGTTGAAAATTGAACATTTAAGGATATATCAAAATTATCAATTGCCTTAATCAAACCAACACAACCAACTTGAAATAAATCATCAACATTTTCTCCTCGACCATTAAAACGCTGAACTATACTTAAAACCAACCTTAAGTTTCCTTTTATAAAAACCTCTCTAGCTTGCTCGTCTCCATTTTTTATTTTAACTAATAATTCGTCTTTTTCTTTATTTGTTAGAACAGGTAATTTTGCAGTATTAACTGAAGCAATCTCTACCTTGTTTATCAAATAAAAAACCCCCTTAGAAATAATATATAATCATTATTTCCCAAAGAGGGGAAATTATACTAAACTTTATTCATCTAAAAACACAATTTTTTTGTTAAAACTAAAAAGCATATAGTTTTCACTTCTTAAAATATATAACACCATAAAGAAGATAAAATTCTCACAAATTAGATACAAATATATTCCTTTATCACATTAAATTTGGATTCGCCAATACCATTGACATTCATAATATCTTCTATTTGCATAAAATTACCGTTTTTATTTCTATAATCAATTATTTTTAATGCTGTAGATTCACCAATTCCAGGCAAATTTTCTAATTCGCTTTTAGATGCTGTATTTATATTCACAAGTGTAAAATTTGAAGATGCATCTGGTATTATTATTTCTTCACCAGCATCATTTTGAATTAAGGATGTTTCATCTTTATCATATATGTTTGGAATATGTATTTTTTGGCCATCTTTTATTTTGTATGCTAAATTTATTTTTGAAGTATCTGCAAGTTCTGTTAAACCTCCACATTTTTCAATTGCATCTGAAATTCGAGACTCTGAGTATAGGTGTACAATGCCAGGTTTTAGCACTTCTCCATCTACGTGAACTATTATCTCAGAATTATCTACTGAATTTTCATTTTGTATAAGCTGAGATTGTGATATATCCTCATAATCTTCATCTTTTGTAAAAAAGTATATTGCAACACAAGCAATAACTAAGACGAAAAATGTCATAATTAGTATTTTTTTATCAAAATTTTTCATAAAAACCTCCTGAAAATATTGTTTTTTTTTGAAATATATATTATTATTAAATTTGAAAGGAAGGATGTCCTTATATGAAAGTAAGAAAAATATTTATAGCACTATTATTTTTAGCTGTCATATTAACTACAAAAACGAATGCTGTAGGACCAGAAATAACAGCAACTTCTGGAGTGGTAATTGATTGTATAGATGGAAAAATATTATATAGCAAAAATATGGAAGAAAAATTATATCCGGCAAGTTTAACAAATATTCTAACAGCAATATTAGTAGTAGAAAACTGTAATATGCAGGATACAGTAGTAATTAGTCAAAGTGCAATAAGTAATGTACAACCAGGATATTTAACTTCTAAAATGAAGACAGGAGAAACATTTACTGTCCAGCAGTTATTAAATTTATTGCTAATCTCGTCTTATAGTGATGTCTCAAATGCTCTAGCTGAGCACATCGCAGGTAGTACGGAGATTTTTACAGAAATGATGAACAATAAGGCTAAAGAAATAGGTTGCACAAATAGCAATTTTGTAAATAGCAATGGAGAACATGATACAAATCACTATTCAACAGCAAAGGATTTGGCCTTAATTGCTAAATACGCGATGCAATTTGATGAAATAAAAAGTATTGCCCAGAAAACGGAATTTTCTTTACCTGCTACTGAATTTTATACAAGCTTAGATAGAAATTATTATACAACAAATGAAATGTTGAAAAGTAGTAGCAGTAATTATTACAAATATGCAAAGGGTATAAAAGCAGCATTTACAACGCCAGCAGGTAATTGTTTAATAACTTATTCTATAAAGAATGATATTCCTCTTGTGGCTGTTGTATTGAAATCAACTACACAAAACAGTAGATATACAGATGCTAAAAGTATACTTGAATATTCATACGATAATAATGTTTTAAGAACAATTGCCAAGTCAGGAACAAATTTGCAAACACTTAATGTAAAAAAAGGAACACAAGAAACTAAAAAATTAAATGCACTATTAGAAAATAATATAATAGCAGTAGTAAAGAAAGAAAATGAAAATGCAAATATAGAACCTAAAATTTCAATAAATAATAATTTAAAGGCCCCAATTGAAAAAGGAACAGTAATAGGAAAAGTAAGTTATGAAATAGAAGGGAAAACATATACAGCAAACTTAATTGCAGAAAGCAATGTTGAGAAAAGTCATAAAGGTTTAGTATTTTTACTTATATTTTTAAGTTTGTTATTACTATTAGGTGGTTTAAGAATAAGAGCAGTATATAAAAGAAAAAAAGTATTAAAGAAAATTAGAAAAAAGTAATATATGCGGGCGGAATTTATTTCCGCCCATATATTTTTTAGCTATCTGTATTGGTTACATTATTTTGAGAAGTCTCCTCGTTATCTGTAGAAGGCACGTTGAAGAATAATTCATTAACAAGTTCTTTTGTTTCTTTTTCATCACAAAGGAAGAAGGATAAATAACCTAAATATTCTGCTCTACCTGGCAATTGGGCTGTCTTGATATTGTTTATGTCCATTTGTATTGCATATGGAATATAGTCTTTAATATAATCAAAATCTAAATTTGTGTCTACATATTCTTTTACTATATCGATAATATTACCAATTTGAGTTATATTTTTCATTTTTATAGTTTGCTTTGCTGTTGCTACAATAAAGTTCCTTTGGGTTTTCATTCTACCTAGGTCATTATCACCATATGAATATGAATATGAAGAACCATTATTATTATGCCTAAAACGTACTAGCTGTTCAGCATGTTCTCCATCTAATGTTTGTAAACCTGCTTTCAAGTGTATATGCAAATTTTGAGAACTATCATCATAATTCATATCAATAGGAACATCAAATTCAACACCACCAATAGTATCTACTAATTTTTGCAATGCTTTGGTATCAACAATTATATAGTATTTTAAATCAAGACCAGTAAGTTTATTAACTGCAGCTAATGTCTTTTCAGGAGTTGTTCCACTAGAGTATAATGAATTTATTTTATCATATACAGAAGTTTTCTCCTTATTGTCTCCTATAAAAGTATCTCGAGGGATAGACATAAGTGCTGCTTCCTGAGTTTTTGGATCATATGAAGCAACTATAATTGTATCAGACATACCAGTACTTTCACCCAAAATTAACACTTGTAATTTATCTAAATTTTTTAAAGTTTCTTCATTATGTCCCAATATAGCAGCTAACCAATTACCTTTAGCATCATACAATCTTTTTGCAACAAAAATTCCTAATAATATAATCAATATAAAAAATATTTTCAAACCTATATGTTTTTTCTTTTTTGAACCTTTTTTTGCTTTTTTTTGTTTGTTCAATTCTTGTGTTTTTAAGTTTTTCTTTTCTTTTTCATTAGTTTTATTGTGTTTGCCCATTCCCCTTTTCATTCCTTTCTCATAAAAAATAAAAACTATTCTATAAAATGTACATATTAGTATATCAAAAAAAACAAAAAAATTCAACCAATTTAAAGAAAAATATTGACTTATTTATAAAATTATGTTATGATTTAGTATGTTCGAAATGGACCAGTAGCTCAGCTGGATAGAGCAACGGCCTTCTAAGCCGTGGGTCGGACGTTCGAGTCGTCTCTGGTTCACCAAATTAAAACCGTTATATCAAGCGATATAGCGGTTTTAATTTTATCTAAATTATACTCTTGGATTAAATGTTGATATATCTTGTAATCTGGTAAATAGCTCTTTTTCTTCTTCTGTTAACTCCTTTGGAACTACAGTTTTTATCTCAGCAATTAAGTTTCCTCTACCACCTTGTCCATCTTTATATCCTTTACTTGGAATTATTATTTGTTCTCCACTTTGTATTCCTGCTGGTATATTTAAGGTAATATTTTCCTCTATAGAGTCTATATTTATTTTTTTACCTAATGCTGCCTCCCATGGGGATACATAAACATTTGTTAAAATGTCACAACCGTATAGTTTAAATTTTTTATTGTTTTCAATATTTATTTTTATAAATAAATCTCCATTTTTTCCTCCATTTACTCCTTCTTTTCCTTGTCCTATAAGTCTTATTTTTTCTCCATTTCTAATTCCTGAAGGAACCTTTACGGAAAAAGTTTTCATTTGACCTTTTACAGTTCTTAAAGATATTTTCTTTTCTAATCCATAGTATGCATCTTCTAATTTTACATTGATTTCTGTCTCTACATTTTCTCCTTTTGCTGGAACCTTTTTGTTTTCCTTTACATTGTTTGTTTCTGTTTCTCCAAAAAACATATTAAAAAATTCGCTAAACGTTGAACCTTTTTCTCTCTTTCTCTCTTCATATTTTGCTTTTTGTTTTTTTCTACCTACTTTTGAATTCCATATTCTATCATATTTTCTTCTACTGCTACTATTAGATAATACTCTATATGCTTCATTTATATCTTTAAATCTCTCTTCATACTGTGAACTTTGATTGTTTATATCTGGATGGTATTTTTTTGCCTGTTCTCTAAAAGCTGTTTTTATATCTTGTGTTGTTACTTTGTTTGTATTCAGATTTAATATTTTATAATAATCTTTAAAAATCATTGTCTTCTCCTTAGTAACAAAGTTATGTTACCTATAAAATTATACCATATTTTTCATAGTTTTTCCACTTTTTTTGCATTTTTCCTTGTTTTTTTTTTTATTTTAGTATATTATGTATATAATAAATTGTTTTAGGAGGTATTTTATGCGTAAAAATTCTCATACAACTATTAACTCCCAATATAAAATTATTGCTGTTGATGATGAAACTGGCATATTAGATTCACTAAATGTGTTTTTATCTAGAGCTCGGTTATTCATTTGTAGGGGTTTCTGACCCTCTAGAAGCAATTGAAAAAATTAAACATGAACATTTTGATTTAATGCTTTTGGACTTTTTAATGACACCTATTCACGGTGATCAGGTAGTAAAAGAAATTCGAAAATTCAATAAGGATTTATATATTTTGCTACTTACAGGTCATAAAGATTTAGCTCCACCATTAGAAACAATTAAAAGATTGGATATTCAAGGATATTGTGAGAAGAGCGATAAGTTTGATCAATTGCTATTATTAATTGAGTCTGGTATAAAAGCTGTTTCACAAATGAAGTTGATTAAGAACATCAATGAAGAATTAAAATCTACATATGATAAATTAGAGTCTGCTTATATGGAAACTATTGAGATATTACGTTATACGGTTGAGGCAAAAGATGCATATACAAAAGGTCATTCAGATAGGGTTGCAGAGTATTCTTGTTTAATTGGTAAACAATTAGGTCTTTCAGAAAGTGAATTAAAAACCTTAAGAATTGGTGGCTTATTTCACGATATAGGTAAAATTGGAATACCTGATAGCATATTACTAAAAGACTCTCGTTTAAGTAATGATGAGTACTCCGAGATAAAAAATCATCCTTCTATAGGTGCACATATTCTTTCAAATGCAACTATATTTAATGATATAATACCTATTGTAAAACATCATCATGAGCGTTTTGATGGATATGGTTATCCAAACAAACTTAAAGGTAATAATATACCATACTTGGCTAGAATTACATCAGTAGCAGATGCTTTTGATGCAATGACTTCAAAGCGTTCATATAGAGATTCTCTACCAATAGACGTTGTTAAAAAAGAATTTTTAAATAATTCAGGAACACAATTTGATCCTGAAATTGTAAAAGTATTCTTGGAGATTTTGGATACAAAATTTTCAGAAATTGATAGAATTAGAAGTTCTAAATAATTTATATAAGAAAAAGAAGCATTTTACTGCTTCTTTTTTATTATGCTATTTAATTATGAATTTTTTTATTAGAATAATGCCTAACGCTATTACTACTAATCCTCCTGTAATTGTTACTATTAATAGCACTGGTGATATTTCATCCCCACCAAATTTAACTGTAATTTCGACAGTTTCTGCAATAAATTCATCATCCTCTGGTGTAATTTCTGATACTAAAACATCTCTTGTATTTGCTTGTACGAATTGTAAGTTTCCTAACGTTGCTCCTTTTACCAATGTACCTGCCTGACTTGTTTTCATATTTTTTGATGGTATTAACTGTGCTGCATAACTTCTATATTTATATTCTGTTCTTGAACTTGTTGTATCAATTCTTGTATTAGTATTTAACGTTAATGAGACTGGTTCTTCTTCGGCTTTTAATTCATACTCATTTTTACTTTGTAATACATTTACTAATCTATTTGAAGAATCTCCTGCACTTTCCCATACATTCTTGTTAGCTTGTCCTTTGCTGTCAAATTGTCCTCCCTCTGTCATCTGTAAATCACTTGGTTCTATATTTAGATAATCCTCTACCACAACAGGAATTCCTATTAAAATATCGTTTGAACTAACTTTTCCATTATAGTATTCTGTTCCCAAATATGCCCCAACTATATGTTGTGATTTTTTTGTTTCTTGTTTTAGATTATTAGCTATGGTTTCATATGTTTTTCCATCGTTTAATTCGTTTAGTAATAATTTTCCAATATATTCTTTATCTCCTTGATTCTTTATCAAATAGCTATATGTAACATTTACTCCACCTGTTATTTCTTCTAATGTTGTTCCTATTACCCAAGCTCCTCTAACATCATACTTCTTACTTGTTGCCTGTGATGAACCTTCAAATTTTCTTCCTGATACAGATTGAAATTTTACAAATTCTCCATTACTTCCATTATCGTTTGCATAATCACGTATATCTGCTGTAGCTTCTGTTACACCATCTATTTTTACAAACGTTACGTGTTTTTCTAGCACAAGATCAGCTTGTGGTCTTTTCATCAATCCGAAATTTAATCCTCTTACTACTGCTACTGATGAATCTTCACCATCTGATACCGGAATATTTAATGTTGAAGTTTCTGCACACATCCATGTATCTTTAAGTTTGTCTTTACTATCAATTATTAAATCTCCTATACTTCCTGCTGATGCTGCATAACCAATTTCTTCAATTCTTCTTGCTTCATTATCTCTTGCCATTGAAGCATTTGCTGAATAATCCTCACTATTATATAGTTCTATATTATACTGTGCATCTATTGTTGACTTATAGTCTTGACCATTGTATTTTAATATGTTTGCTTTTCCATCTTCAGTTGACACATCATAATATGTTCCATCTCCATATATGTATCTTATTATATATTTTCCTGGTATGAAATTATTAAAGGTGTAATGTCCTGCTTCATTTAACACATTATATTGTGAAATATTTTTTCCGTCTTCTGTTATATATTTTACTGTGTTTGAACCTGATACAGTCTCTTGCCAAATGTATTCTAATTTAGTATCTTGTACACCATCTCCATTTGTATCAACTTCTTTTATCTCAATTAATTGTACAATTACGTCACTAACTTTTGCTTCGTTATTTTCGTATTTACCATTTTTGTCATTATCTTCAAATACATATCCATTTATTGTTCTATCTATAGGACTTATTTGTATATTCAATCCTCTTGCATCATCTGTATCATCTTCTGTTTTATGCTCAATAATGTTATCTGGTGCAGAATCTTCATCTATACAACCTTCATCTGTTGAGTATGATACTATTTCAACCCAAGTTCTCATTTCACCAGTGTATAATGCTCCTGATGCATCTTTGCCTACTTTAAATATTATATTATAAACTTCTTGGTTATTTGTATCTGTAAATGTTTTACCTATTGGAATTAATACCTTATTATATTGTTTTCCATCTATTGTAACTAGTTCTGGGTTAGCTCCATCTAATATATATCCTGTATCATAATAGTACGCTATTGAGTTTATAGTAACATTTGTAGCACTTTGATTATTCAATAATATCTGATATGTTAATTCTACTTCTATTTCTCCATCTGCTTTTTTCTTATTTAATACACTATCATATTCTTCAGGTTTTAATGTACTGTGTGTTGTATCAGTTAATACTGGTAATGCACTATAATCCTTTATTCTATAATTATAGTCTGAATTATATAAGTATAAGCTATAATTTGGTTTTAAATCTGGATCTATAACAATATTATCATTTAAATTGATTATATCATTATAAGTATAACTCTTTCTTTGATCGTTTATATTAACTTTTGCTGAATATATATCTGTTACTGCTGCTAAATCTACACCTTTCTTTAATAAACCTAAGTCTATATTGTTAGTGTTATTGCCATAATTTGTTGGTAAAGTTTTAGCAGTTATTGCAAATTCTGCTTTTACTTCATTTCCATCCATAGTTTCTAATATTGCTTTTGTAGGTACTGTTGTTGTATCATATTTTAATGGTGTTTCTCTTCCATCTGTTCCTACTGCTGTATCCTTAATTATTGTTTTAAATTTATTATTAAATGCTACTCTATCTTGTTCTTGAGCATCTGAATCAATTGAGTCATCTGCTCCAACATCTGGTGTTACAGCAATATAATGAATTCCATCATATATAAATTCAATGTAGTATTTTATATTTCCTGTGGTAGTTGCTGGAAGATCTTTAAATTCATATTGGCCATTTGCATCTGTAACTGTTGTAGCAACAATACTATCATCTGACACCTTCTTTACAACAACCTTTACATTTGGTATCCCTGTCTCTCCTGCATCATATAAATTGTTTGGCTCTTTTACTGGTTTTATTCCTGTTTGTCCATCTTCCCAAACTTTTCCTTTTAAATCTATTGTTATTTCATTTTTAACTTCTACAATAACAGTATTATCATTTACATCATATTTTGCATCTACAAATTCATTATCTGCTCCAGTAACATTTACACTGCATCCTGCTTGTTTATGTTTTATTTTAATTGTTACTTCTCCATTTGGATATAATCCTTTGAAATTAAAATCTCCTGAAGGAACTCCTGTTTCTTCTATTGTTATTATAATATCTTTATTTGGATCTGTAACTTTTAGTACTCCTATATCAATTTCACCATTTGAATCTGTTGTTTTTATTATTACACTATTATTGCTTTCATCTACCGCATTTGTTAATGTAATTCTAAATGTGATTCCTGGAATCTTTTCACCTGGTATTAATTTATTAATTTTAATTAATTTTAAGTCATCTATTTTTGCAATATTAATTACTTCTAATTTAAATTGATAATATTCTCCCTGTTGAGTTATTTTAATTCTGTTTCTAGCATCTCCTGTGGGTTGTACTATTGTTGATGTCCATGTTCCACTACCTTTATTATATACAAAGTCTATTACTATTGGTCCTTCATTTATATAATATTTGTTGTTTTTTTCATTTATTGTTACTCTAACTGTATCTTTATTTGTTATTATTGTAATTTTAGACTTTCCACTTGCATCTGTTGTAATTGTTGTTGATGTTACTTTTTTATTATCAGATAATTTTATGTATGTTTCATCGCCTGTTACTGATACATCAAAACTAATATCTTTTAATAGATTTGCTATTGCTGCATTATCTTTTTTCTCTAAGTCTATTTCAATTTTTCTTCCTGGCCAGAATTCTATTTCTTGTTCTTCTTCAACAGGTGTGCATGTTGGGAATGTTTCACCTACGTCTTGAGAAATTCTCTCACCTATTGTATATCCTATAACTACTATATTTGCATCATTTTTGCTACAACCTGTTTTATGTCTTATTCTTATATCTCCTGTATTATAGTCTATATATGCCACATCATTTAATTCATCATAGAAACCTTCTGGGTTATATGTTCCAGTTGCTCCACACTCCCTACATTGAATTCGTAAAAGGAATGTACTTTTTGGTATATATCTCGCATATGTTCCTGAATAATTACATTTCCCTTTATATATAATTTTAAATGTATTTCTTTCTCCAGGAATTACTCCATCTGCTTCTGTTAGATAGAAATCTACTCCACTTTGTGGTAATGTTGTTAATTTTTTACCATTAAGCAATATTGTAAATTCATCTCCAACAAATTCATATTTACCTGTTTCATTTGAATAATAACTTGGATATTGAATATTAAAAGGTCCATATCTTCCTGTTCCATCATCATCTACGAAACTTCCATTTGCAGGTTTAACAATAGAAATATTCCCTGAGCTTCTTAAACTTGCACCAACACTTGCTCTACTCATTAAGTCGGCATATTGGGTTGCACAAGTAGCTTCATATTCATCTAATCCTGATTGTCCACTTAAGTGTGACCCTCCTATTGTTTTCCATACTGCAAGCCTAATTACCCAGCCTATAGTTCCTTCTGTTTTTTTGTAGTATTCTCCTTTTTCACTAGCTGCAATTCCGTTCTAAAAGTATGTAACTTAATTGTGGAGAAATAGGTCCATTTCCATTAACTCTCATGTAACTAGGTCCTGAAGCAAATTCATAACCATGATTTAAACAATACAAGTATGGATTAGAACTAAAATTTCTATAATTATTTCCGTGCTGTAGTGATGAGTCATTTTCAACATCTATAGCATTATCAATACTACATTCTCCAAATGACATTGCTTCTACTTCTTTATTGCTGAATATTAGTAAAATTAGTGCAAATAGAATGATAAATACTGTTTGTAATAATATTTTTTTCTTGTTTATCATATTCTTCTCCCTTCTTTATTTATACTTTCTTATTTTTATTTATTCTCATTACACCGATTACTCCCATTGCTATGATTACAATTGCAATAAATGCTATCCATAAGTAATCTGATGCTTTTCCTGTTGTTAAAGATATGATTATTGTTGCTTCTGATGTATTATTTTCTTCATTTTTATCTTCTATTAAATATTCATTAAAGGTTTCTTCTATTGTTGCTGTATTTACTGGAGATACAATTTTATCATCTGTCATTTCCTTTGTTAGTACTAATTTGATTGTTGCTGTTTCTCCTGGTTTTAATTCTTTATTTGCAAATGCCATAGAGTATAAATTTCCATCTTCACCTTCATACCAATCGGTATTTAACTCCGAATTGAATTTCATTCCTTGAGGCATCTTGTCTGAAATTGTTTTTACATATCCACTTACTTCTCCATTGTTTGTAACTGCAACTTCATATTCAATAAGTATTAGAGAACCCTTTAAGTATTCACCATCTATTTCTACCTTTGCCATACTTTTGTTTTTAAAATCATATGTGTTTGTTCCTTTGTCATTATTTACTGTAACATGTGTTATTCCCTTATTTATACTCATATCAAAGTTTTTGTTTATAACAAATCCTGCATTTAGATTTTCAACATTTCCTTTTTCTAATGTAACTACTTCGGTCTTCGCTGTTGTTTCATTATTTTGTGTTGTGTTAATAACAGATGATCTTAAGTCTTCACTAACCTTTTCATTTTTATAATTGGTTATATTAAACATTTCGGTATTATACTTAAATTCCACAACATAAGTACCATCTTTTACATTATCAAAATTATATTCACCTTTGTTGTTTGTAACTGTTGTTTCTACAACTTTTGAGTTTTTAGTATCTATTAATACTGCTTGTACTCCTTTTAATAAGGTTTCTTCAGCATTTTTTTGTCCATCTTCATTTTTATCTATCCAAGCTATACCATTTATGGTGTTTCCAAGTTTATCATTTGCTGTTATAACTTCTGCATTCTTTTCTACCTTTTTATTTACTGTATTTACTAATCTATCTGTAGTTGTATTTTGAATTTTATTTCCTGTAACATCTACATACATTGTTGCTATAGATTGTTTTGCTAGTTCTTTAGCTATACCTACTATATAAACTTCTACAGTTTCTTCTGGATTAATACTAATATTTGATACATACCCTATTAAGCTTGTAGCACTTACACTTCTTCTTTCTCCAGTTGAAGAGTTTAATACCTCTATTTTTGTTAAATCTATATTCTCTAATTGAGGAGTACTTATATCAATTTTTGCATGAGCATCGCCTTTATTTTTTAGTGTAACTTTGTATGATATTTCATCTCCAGCTTCTAATATTTGTCCTAACCTATCACTTGTAATTGATGTTTCTATTGCAGATTTATCTACAATACTCATTTTTCTAAATATCTCCGCTTGTTTTTCTTCATAACTGATGTTTGCTTTCACAACTTCTTCGCTTTGCATAGATTTCACCGCTTCCATTCTTATGGCCATTGTAAAAGTTTCACCTTTTTTTAAATCTAATGAAGGGATTTCAATAACATTTGAAGTTTTTATTACATATAAATCTTTCATTTCTCCATTTATTGTTGTTTCTTTTAATAATCTTTTCATTCCTTCAGGGAAGCTTAGTTTAAATGTTATACCTTCTAAGTCTCTTTCTGAAATGTTTTCAACATTAACTACACAATCAATACAACCACCAATTTCTACTTTATTTGTATTAGTTATAATGTTTGCTTTGATGTTTTCATCATTGTAAACATCAAAACGTTCTGCCTTTTGGTTTATTGTTATCTTTGATGTATTTATAAGTTGATTATTATCATCATATACTTCAAAAGATATAATATGGTCTGTATCGCGTTGTATGTTTTCAGGCAAATTCATATAATACCCAAAATTTAATATTTGAGCCTGTTCAAAATTTTCTAATGTAATTAAATATTTTTTGGCATTTGATATATATTCCTCTTGCCAATTATTATTACCATCATTTAAATCTATTGTAGCATTTTCATTTTCTGTATAATATACTTTTTCTACTCCTGAGATTTGTCCTATATTTGAGCCTGTTCCTAAAATCTTTACATTTTGTATTGTTTTTCCCATATTGTTTATCGCTGTTCCTACTATTGTAGCTGCTTGGTATGTATGTGGCTCTACAGTTATAGCTGTATCTTCTTCCTTTGAAGATACTATTACATTTTCTCCTACTATTGCCTTACTTTCAACAATAATTTCTTTATTTGCAACAAAGTTCATTGGAACAATACTTTCGCCTTCTAGTTTATCACCTAATCCATCATAAGTTTTTACATTTTCGTTTATATAATGTAATTTTATTTCACTTTGTGTAGTTGGTAAAAGCTCATCTGTTTTTGCTGTTGCTCTAATAACAATTTGTGCATTCTCTTCTACTGATTTTGTATGTTCTACTTGTTCTCCTTCTAATTTAATAGCAACTGCCTTATTTCCATTCTCTAATATTCCTTCTTCTACTGAATTTAAATTAAAAGCAGTATTATTTAACATTATCATATCTTCAATATTAAATTCTTTTATTTCTTTTGGTAGTTCTATAAGGAAATATGGATTTTTATATAAATCATATGTTTCCTTATCTGTATACATTGTAATTGTGAAATTTATTTTATTTGTAATTGTTGTTGCAATTTGTGTTTTATCCACTCCAAAACCTGCTATGGTTTTTGTATAATTAATAGGAGTGTTAGTTCCTTCTAATGTATTTAAAAGTTCCTCATCATCTTTTATAGTTATTTGTTTCACTACTTCTATTGAATTTACATCTTCAATATTTTCTACTGGTGGTATTACTTTATTATTTATTATTTCTAAGTGTTCTATGTCATTTGTATCACTAAAAATCTTTATCTCTATAGATATGGTGTTTTCTGGATACATTACTGTTATATAATCCTCTTTACTAGCTTGTGTCTCAGCAGTTATTGAAACAATTCCGTCTAATGCTTCTATTATTCCAGTATTATCTTCTTCAATTTCAATTTCTGATAATACTATCTTTTCTTCTTCAATTTTTGGTAATACTATTGTACCTTCATTTTCCTCAATTCTTGGTAATACTATTTTTCCTTCTTCTTTAGTTTCATTTATCTCTGGAAATATTATCTCTTCTGTAATATCTTCTTGTTTTTCAGTTTCTTCTTGTTTTTCAGTTTCTTTCACACTATACTTAATCTCTAATCTGCCATCTTTACCAATAACTTTTGCTAACTCTGATTTGTTAATTTGTGTAGATTTATAAAAAGTCTCAATTTCAGGTCTTTCTTTTTCCTCCATTTGCTCTTCTTGCGTTCTTCCATCACTTATTTTAGTATGTATATCTCGAATTTCAATTTCATTAATCTTGTCATCATTTTTGTATTTTAGATTTAGTGTTTCTGAGTAGTTTGTCTCTTTCTCTAACATATCGTTTTTGCTAAATTCTGATAACTTAATTTCTAATGCTTTTTTCTCTTCTTGTTCTAGAACTCCTGTTATAATTGCTTGATTATCTTGTGCATAAGAAAACACTCCCCATATAGCCATATTTAAATTAGCATATATAAGGCTTGCAATTAATATCATTGTTATTATTCTTTTCATTTTATTTGTTTTCACCATAAAAACCCCCTAAAACTAAATACAATACAATATAATATAATATTATATATCATATCTTGTCAATATTTTGATTTTCTTGTAGGAAACTGTTAAACTTACGGAAGTTTATTGTATAAAAAATTTTTCCTTAAATTTGACATTTTTATGACATTTGCCTACATATATATTATACACGCTTATGTAAACTTTTTCAAGTTTTTTATTACATATTTTGCTATTTTTTACTAATAATATAGTACAAAAATAGACATTATTCGACGTAGTGTCTAATAATGTCTATTTATATTATGTTATATCTATACTTTTTCTCTTGCTTTTACTATTACCCTATGCTCATCATTTGCATTTGTACAAGTTATCAATGTTACTTCTCTTTTTCCATCTGTCATTTGTGTTGTACAGCTTGTATCTGTATCAACAACAATATATTTATCATATACTTCATATTGTACAGTTTTTCCAAAGTTATCTGTTATTTCTATAATATCTCCATTTTGCATCTTTGGAACCTTGCTAAAGAATTGTGAGTTTTTATAATTATGGCCAACTATGCAAAAATTCCCAATTTCATTTGGGTTTGCCCCATGGAACTTACAAGGAGCTATCTTTAATAATGTATCAAAATTTTCTGTTTCACTTGACAATATTGGATATTGACAATTAATTGAAGGTATGTAAATTTGCCCTATTGTATAATATACTGTTCCATCTTTTGCAGTTACCTTTTGTTCATCTGGTATTTGTATTTCTCTTTCAACTGTTACCGTTTCTATCTCGTTTGTTGTTCTTCCTCTTCCTGTATTATTTAAAATTAATACTACTGCTTGTTCTTCAACAACTATTCTTTCTGGCTGTTTTTCCATTGCCCCTAGTATTTCTCGTGATACAGCTTCGCTTTTATTTCTATCATATGCTGAACAGATTCCATATGTAGAAAGCCCAATTAACGCAATGACAGATAAAAAGAATTCTACTTTAAATAGTTTCTTTTTTTTCTTCATTGCCGGTGTAACATATAGCTTTTGAGAGACTAATATTTGATTCATTTTTACCTGCCTTTCTATTTTAATATATTCCTTTTTTATTGTATCATATTTTCTTTAGTTTTTCAACTACTCTTGATATACTTTCTTCTGGTGTTGATGCCCCAGCCATTATTCCAATTGTGCTGTTTTTGTTTATCTGGGTGCTATCAAAGTCTTTTTCTGTTTCAATAAATAATACTCTTGAACAATATTTCGTTGACAATTCATATAGTTTTTTTGAATTTGAACTATGCTTTCCTCCTATTATTATCATTAAGTCCACCATTTGAGCTATTTCTTCTGTCTCCTGTTGTCTTTCTCTTGTAGCATTGCAAATCGTATTATTTACTTCGAGTTTCTTTGTTTCAACCTTTTCTTTAATTTTCTCTACTATATCGTTAAATTTTTCCAATTTAAATGTTGTTTGTGATATAACAGCTAACTTTTCTTTATTTGATTTTCCAAAAGCTTTTATTGCGCTATTTATCTCTTTTTCATCCTCAATTACAATATAATCTTTTCCGCAAAAGCTAATTGTCCCTATTGTTTCAGGATGTTTAATTTCTCCTGTTAAAATTATAAAATAATCCTTATTAGCATATTCTTGTGCTAATTTGTGTATATATAGTACTTTAGGACATGTTAAATCCATTATTTCAAGATTTAGTTTTTCTGCTAATTCATAGGTTTGCTTTGTAACACCGTGTGTTCTAAAAACAACATTATTCTCCGCTTCCTCTACATTGTCTATAAAACTAATGCCTTTTTGAGTTAATTTTTCTGTTACTTGCTTATTGTGTACTAATTCTCCTAAACAATATATTTTCTCTCTTTTATTTATTTCTTCTTCTACCTTTCCTACAGCATTTTTTACGCCAAAACAAAAACCAGCAGTTTTTCCAATAACAAGTTTCATAAACACCTCTACATTTTCATAATTTCTTCTTTTAATACTTGTACTATTTCCTCTTGTTTTACTTTTTTAATTATTTCACCCTTTTTAAATAATAGTCCTTCTTTCACTCCACCTGCAATTCCTATATCTGCATGTTTTGCTTCTTCTGGACCATTTACTCCGCATCCCATTACTGCAACTGTAATTTTCTTTTTTATGGTTTGCAAGAAATCTTCTATCTCATTTGCAATAGGAATTAAATCATATTGTATTCTTCCACATGTTGGACAAGCTATTAATGTAGGAGATTCATATAATTTACAGTCCTTTAAAATCTCCTTTGCTACTTTTATTTCTTTTACTGGATCAGCTGATAAAGATACTCTTATTGTATCTCCAATTCCCTCTCTTAATAGAGTTCCCAAACCTATACTTGAACTTACTGTTCCACTAAATTCTGTTCCTGAATGTGTTACCCCTAAGTGTAATGGATAGTTAATTGTATTTGCAGCCTCTTCATAGCTTTCAATACATAAATTTAAATCAGATGCCTTTAAAGATAGTGCAATATTAAAGAAATCTAAATCTTCTAATATCTTTATGTGTCTTAATCCACTTTCCACCATTCCTTTTGCTGTGGGTTTCCCTCCATATTTTTGCAATATATCCTTTGGCATAGACCCACTATTTACACCAATTCTTATTGGTATATTTTTTTCTTTGCAAATATCAACGACCTGTTTTACTCTATCAATTGAGCCAATGTTTCCTGGGTTAATTCTAATTTTATTTACTCCTGCCTTTGCTGATTCTAGTGCAATCCTATAATCAAAATGTATGTCAGATACAATAGGTATATGTATTTTCTTTTTTATCTCTTTTATAGCTTTAGCATCCTCTAGGTCCAAACAGGCTACTCTAATTATTTCACATCCTGCCTCTTCTAGTTTTAAAATTTGTTTTACTGTTCTATCTACATCCTTTGTTTTAGTGTTTGTCATAGATTGGATTACGACCTTGTTTTGTCCCCCAATTTGAACCCCACCAACAAAAATTTCTCTTGTTTCTGTTCTTTTTACCATTTTTTTCACCTTTTTTATTTTATCATTAAAATTTGATAAAAGCAATTGTTTACATTAAAAATAAGTGATATAATATTTAATATTAATATGCAAATTGGAGGTTTTTATGGATAATGATGCAGTAGTAAATAGTGTAACAGATGAAACAAAAGCAAAATTAAGAGACTTTGATGAAGAAGAAGCATATTTTTTACTTTGTGAAATTTTTTCATACGCTCAAGCAACTAAAGATTATGCTAAATTCCAAACAGATCTTAATGAATGGAAAAAACGTTATCCTATTGATTTATTTAGCGAAAATTTAAAGCGAAAAATCAAATATATGTTAAGTAAAGAATTCTTAGATACGATTTTGAAGGGTTTTATGGCTTTTGATGAATTATCAAAGAAGAATCCTTTAAAAGGTTTAGAAGAATTGCGTAAGATTTTAGACAGAGCTGAAAAGCATAAAGATGAAAAAAGGTTAGATAAAGATTTGGAAAATTTATATTCTGAATATCCTTTGAAATATCTAACTGAAAAATATCCTCATATAGTACCTATGTTAGTTAGTAAATCTAATAGAACCAGAATACTTGAAAAGTTTGATTCAGAGCTTGCTTTTAAAGAGCTAACCTCCATTGTGGAGCATCCTGAAAATTATTCAAGCAAAGAAGATTTTAAAGCTACTATTAGTGAATGGCAAAAACTCTATCCAACTTATGATTTTAATGATGAATACAAGTCTGAAGTTGATAGAACTTTAAGTAATTCTCTAGATGAAAATAATTTGTCAAAAATCTTTTCTTCTCTTGAATTAAACTTAAGTGAAGGTCAGATTATTACAATTGACCCAACCAACCTTTCTAAAGTTTCTAAAGATGCTTTATATGATTTCTTTAAAATAGTAGATAAAAATAAAGGTGATATTGATGGACTATTTCATTGGATATGTAAATACAGTAAATACATTAATACTTTTGACAATACTATAAAAGATAATATTGTATCAAATCTTATGTCTAAATATGCATATGATATGCCTCCATCATCTACTAATTATAGAATTCCTAAAATGGATTCCTCTCCTGATGAACTTTTATCTTTAAGAGACTATTCTTCTATTGAAGGCACCAAAAAAGATGTAGTAATCCAGCTTTTAGGTATATTATCTACTGGTGATGAACTTACACCTGAAGATAGATATAGATTAAATACAATTAATGAAAATGTTCAAAAAGCTACTATTATAAAAAAAGCAAAAATTGAACCGAAATTAGATTTATTTATGGAAAAATTTCCAGAAGATAAGCTTACTCCAAGTGATGAAATATACCTAAACACATCAGTTTCTGGTGGTAATGAAGTTGCTGTTCAAGAAGAAGAGGTTGAATCAGACACTCTATCTGTTCCTACCATTTTACTTAATTCATTACCATTACATCAAAATAATGATATGCTTGTAGAACTTGATACTTGTACAGTTGAGCAACAAAAGGAGAAAAATGCAAACCCTTCTGATGAAGGAAAAAACGTGGAAATAAAATCTACTATGAAAAAGAAAAAGGATAGTAATTCCTTTTCCGAAAGAGATTATACTTTATAAAATTTAAAGAGTTATTTGTTTTTAACAAATAGCTCTTTAAATTTGCTATTTAATAATTACTAATACTGTCTCTAGTTTTGAAAAATCAACTGCTGGCTCTATAATTGCAGATTTTTCTGTAATATTAGAAGCTTCTTTAATTTCTACTAGTTTTCCAACTTTTAGCCCCTTTGGATATATACCTCCCAAACCGGAAGTTTCAACATCATCATTTAGCACTAAATCTGCATCTGCACTTATATATGTTGCTTTCAGTTTATAACTACCTAATTCTCCCTTTACAATTATATTGTCTCTTGATATATTCATTATTGCGCTTATACTGCTAGATGGATCTATTATTGGTTGTACCTTTGAAGTAGTCTCTGTACTCGATATAATATGTCCTACCACTCCTTTACTTGATACAACTGCCATATTCCTATTTACTCCCTCTCTAGTACCTACATTTATTATTATTGTGCTTGATAAGTTACTTAAGTCTCTATCAATTATATATGCTGGAACTGTTGTATATTTTGTATATTCATCTGATAAATTTGCATATTCTCTTAAAGTTTTATTTTCTGCTTTTATTATGCCAAGTTCACTTAATTCCTTATTAAGTTTATAGTTTTGTTTTTTCAGCTCTTCATTTTCGTTTTTCAAATTGTTTATATCATCAAAAAAAGTATTGTTTCCTGCTATCTTGTTTTTTAAGAATGTTAAACCATTTTGAACAGGCATTACTAACTTATTTGCTATTCCCTCCAAAAAAGAAAATTCAGATGTATCTATATTTGTAACAATTACTAAACCTGTTAATATTAGAATTGTTATTATAATGCCTACAACTCCCGCTTTTCTACTTTTACGCATATACGCCTCCCATAATGCTATCATACCCAAAATTTTTCAGGTTGCAACTTCCTCTTACTTTCTTTTCCTTGCGTTTATTAATACATCTTTTAGTTTCTCTAAATCTGCTAAAGTTTTTCCTGTTCCTTTTACAACACACTCTAAAGGATCTTCTGCTACATATACTGGCATTTCAATCTTTTGACTAATAGCCTTATCTATATTTCTTATAAGTGCTCCACCTCCAGCAATTACTACACCCTTTTCAACAATATCAGCTGCTAATTCTGGAGGTGTTTTTTCTAATGATTGTTTTATTACATCTATAATTTCTGATATTGAGTTTTCCATTGCTTTCTGTATTTGTGATGAAGTTACTGTTATACTCCTTGGATAACCTGTATTTAAATCTCTACCTTTTATCTCCATATTTAACTCCGTCATAAGTGGCATTGCTGAACCTATTCCGTATTTTTATCTCCTCTGCTGTTGTTGTTCCTATTAATATTCCCATTTCTCTTTTTATATAATTTACTATATCTTCATCTAATTCATCTCCAGCAGTTCTTAATGAGTTGCTTACTACTATTCCTCCAAGAGATATAACAGCTACTTCCGTAGTTCCTCCGCCAATATCTGCTATAATATTACCTGTAGGCTCTGCAACATCTAATCCTGCTCCAATAGCAGCAGCCATTGGTTCTTCTATTAAGAATACTTCTTTTGCTCCTGCTCTTATAATAGATTCTTCTACTGCTCTTTCCTCCACCTCTGTTATACCTGAAGGCACTCCAACAACTACTCTTGGTCTTCCTGCATTATATCTTTGACAAACTTTTGAAACCAAATTTTTAAGCATTAATTGTGTTGCAGTAAAATCTGCAATTACTCCGTCTTTTAATGGTCTTATTGCCTCTATATCACTTGGGGTTCTTCCGAATCATTTCTTTTGCTTCATATCCTGTAGCTATAATTTCTCCTGTTTTTTTATCTATTGCAACAACTGATGGTTCTCTTAATACAATGCCTTTCCCTTTTATTGTTACAAGTGTGTTGGCAGTTCCTAAATCAATTCCTATATCTTTTTCTTTAAATTCTAAAAACTTCATTTAATCTCATTCCTTCCTAAAAGCAAGTATCTTTTAATAATAAGCTTTCATATGTTCCATCTCCAATAATTACGTGGTCTAATAATTGTATTCCCATTAGCGTTGCTGCCTCATACATTCTATCTGTAACATTATAGTCACCTTTGCTTGGCTTACAATCTCCACTTGGATGATTATGTACCAATATTATTTTAGGTGCTTGCATTTTTACAGCTTCAGATAAAGCATCTTTAGGTTCTATGTATGCAAAATTTGCCCCTCCTAATGATATGTTTATAGTTCTGAGCACAACATTTTTGCTATTTAATATTAGTACTTTTACTATTTCTCTTTTTTCATATCTTAATTCCGGCATTAGTAAATCTGCTACATCTTTTGGGGATTTAATTGTTTTTTTCTGATTGTTTATTGGACGAGATATTCTTTTTGTTATTTCACAAACTGCTTTTAGTTGAATTGCCTTTACTTTTCCAACACCCTTAATTTGCATAAATTCTTCTAAAGATAATTCTTGTAGAAACCTCAAATTATCTTGGTTTGTGTTCTCTTTTAATTTCAATATCTCTTGCGCTATTGAAACAGAGGATTGTTCTTTTGTTCCTGTCTTTATTATTATTGCCAACAGTTCTGCATTTGATAAATTTTCTGCTCCATAAATTTCTAATTTCTCATAAGGTCTTTCTGATAGAGGTAAGTCTTTAATCTTCATTTTAGTTCCTTCCTTACCCCATTTTTTATCTACACTTTTCTATACACAAATATTGCTATTGCCATGCCAATAATACTTGCAACATTCATTTTAAACCATAATCCAAAAGTTATTGTCATTATATGTAAATCTAATTCTATGGGCGTTGTTAGTCCAAAATTTTCTCCATATGATAGCCACCATAAAAAGTCTATTTTAGAAGCAAGTTCTCCCAATAACCCTCCTAATACTAGTCCTGCCAATAAAAAAACTAATAATATCCATATACTTTTTTCTCTTGTAGCCATATTCTCCTCCTACTTTTGTTTTTACTTTACTTATTATATATGTATTTAATACTTTTTTCAAGATATATGTTTATTTTTTATTAAAATTATGCTATAATTTGTAAATCACATTTTCATTATTATTTAATAATATATATTATATAATTGATTATGTTTTTTTCCAGAAATTGATTGTTTCTTTTTATATAATATAGTGATATAATTATATTATTAAAACATTTGGAGGTATTTTTTAATGCGCATTGAAAAATTAAATGAGAATAAAATTAGAATCTTTTTAAATCTAGAAGATTTAAAAGAAAAGAACATAGATTTACATGACTTTATGTCTAATTCATTAGAAACACAAGACTTGTTTTATGATATGTTAACTCAAGCTGAAACAGAAGTTGGTTTTAACACACATAATTACAAATTAATAATCGAGGCTTTAGCCTCATCTGATGGTAATTTTATTTTTACTATTACCAGAACTAAACCTGAAGTTCTAATAAAGTCTAATAAACCTAAAGCCAAAAGGCTTACAGCCGTACCAAACAAAGCTTTATCAATATATAGTTTCGACAGTTTTGATGAGTTTTGTGAATTCTGCAATTACATAAACACAAGTAATTTGAATAAATATATGTCAAAGCTTAAAAATTCTTCTCTTATTCTATTTAAAAACAAATATTTTTTGATTTTAAACAACTTAAAATTAAATATTTCTGAGCTTAAAAGTTTTTCTTGTACCATCTCTGAATTTGCTTTTAGAGTAAAAAATGAAGCTTTGCTTGAAAGAAAGCTTAAAGAATATGGCAAGGTCATTATTCAAAAAAATGCAGTATCTACTTGTTTAAAATATTTTCATAACTAAATAATTATCAATAAGAAAAGTGAAACTTCATTTCACTTTGTCTAGAATGCTTTGCATTCGGATATATATAGGAAACTTTTCTTGTTATTGAAGTCAATTCCAAGAAGAACTTTCCTACATAATAACAAAAAGGCGACCTATTTTAAGTCGCCTTTACTTTTAATATAAATAATATTGTGGGTTTAGTCTTGTTCCATTTACTCTTATTTCTAAATGCAAATGAGGTCCTGTTGACCAACCAGTTGAACCAACTTTACCTATTAGTGCACCTTGTTCTACATAATCTCCTACACTTACATATCTCTTACTACAATGTCCATATAAAGTTTGAACACCATTACCATGAGTAATTATAATATATTCACCATAACTTGTATATGAGCCATCTGAATTCATTAGTGCTCCTGAGCTTGTTACTGTACCTGCTGCTACTGCATATATATTTGTTCCCATTGGTGCTGCTATATCTAGTCCTGTATGCATTCCACTGTTTCTTTGACCAAATCTGGATGTTATTGTATATCCTGAGCTTATTGGCTTTATTAACTCAATTCCTAAGTCTAGTTTTGCTGTTGTTATACCTGTTGCACCAGTACCTGTTACATATACTTTCTTCTTTTTATATAATCCTGCTACTATTGTATCGTGCTCTGAATATTCTTTTAATTCTTTTGCATAAACTTGTGTATATGCAATATCATCTATATTACTGCTGTTTTTTTTCTTTAAAGTATTTATTGCAGCTTCTGCTTCTTCTTTAGTAGGAACATAATATTTTTGTTCGTCCTTTAATGTTATTGCATAATATTCATAATATGTTGTTCCTAATCCTTTTACTTTTTCAAGTATTACATCAGTATCATCTACATTATCTCTTTTTACGAAACATAAAGAATATTCTGGTAATGTTTCTATATCCACAAAAGCTATATTTTGTGTTTGAACACCCTTCATATATTCATTTATTTTCTTTTGTAATCCATTTTTGTCATTAGTATAACCTACAAATTCCCCATTTAAGGTTACTGAATATGTTGGTCTATAAAAAGTAAATATTATTCCTACTATTATTATTGCAGATATTATTATCATTATAATTAGTTTTAGTGAGCTTCTTATATGTACGAATATGTTTTTTATACCTTTTAAAATCTTTAACACCTCTTTTTCAATTTCAATCTATTTTATTTTACCTTTTTTTGGTATTGAAGGCAAATTTTATATTCTTTGATATAAGTATTATATGTGCCTCCTATTGTCTTTATTCTCTTTTTATCTCGTCCTTTCTCGTTTTTTCTCTCTTTTGTGATGCGGGCAAATTGCCCGCATTTTTACTTAGAAACTTCGTTTTTTACTTTATCAATCTCTGTTTGTGGGGCTTGACCTGCCGGTGTATAGTATCCTTTTAACTGTGCTACTTTAAATAATTCGTATTGGAATGTTTCATCATTGTTTCTAATTTGTTGTATTGTTTGTCTTAGCTGCATATTCTCTGCTTCTGAAATTACTCCTTGGTAAGTAGTAAGACTTGCCTTTGTACTTTCTAATATGTCATTAACCATATACTTTTCTTCCATAATAATATACCTCCTAATTTAAAAATGTTAGCAATTTTTGTTTAGTATTTAAACTGTCTTGTGCAGCTTTTGTAAACATTTGCTTAATTTGTGGATCTACACATTGAGATGCATAGGTGTTTAATTTTTGATATGAAGTGTCATGAGCACCTATCAAATGTCTTAGATTCTGTAACTCAACTTGACTTAAATTTGCCATTATTTCCTCATCCTTCCTTACTTTTTATTTTACACATATATTATTAACAAGAAAAAATTTTTTTATACAAAAAATATGGCTTTATAATAGTAAAAGTTGAAGATTTTACTATTATAAGCCACAGTCTATTTTTTAATCTCTAATTTCCAAATTTGCATATTTTGCCATTAGGCGTTTGTGTCCTACTTTCTCAAATGATATGTCTAGTTTTAAATCGTCTCCTTCTTTTGCAATTTCTGTTATTATTCCCTCTCCAAATTTCTTGTGGTATATTGTTTGTCCTGTTTTGTATTGTGACAAATCTACTTCTATTGATTTTGTATTAATGTTGTTCAAAAAGCTTTCTGCCGTTCTAAATGCAAAATTTGTTTGTGTTTTATTTATATTACTTCCTTTTATTACAAATGATGTTACTTTCTTATTTGAATTATTTCCATATGACCATTCTATATTCTCTTTTGTTTTATGTGTTTTAGTTAGTTCTTCTGCTCCCTCAAGCAATTCTTTTGGAATTTCTTCTATAAATCTTGATATTTTATTGAAGCTTGTTGAACCAAAAATGGTTCGCTGTTTTGCACATGTTAAAAACAAATACTCTCTTGCTCTTGTTATACCTACATAACACAATCTTCTTTCTTCTTCTAGCTCTCTTTGTTCTCCTATTGACCTATAACTTGGGAATAATCCCTCCTCCATTCCAACTAAAAATACAACTGGAAATTCTAGCCCTTTGGCACTATGCAAAGTCATAAGTGTTACAGAATCCTCCTTATCTTCCATACCATCTATATCACTTGAAAGTGTAATGCTTTCTAAAAATTCTGCAAGCGAGTTTTCTGCATTTTCTTCTTCGAATTCCATAGCAACTGTTAAGAATTCGTTTAAGTTTTCTATTCTACTTTCTGCTTGTGCTGTGTTTTCTAGTTCTAGTGCCTTCATATATCCTGTTTTGTTTAATACTTCTTTTGTAAGCTCTGAGATTAGCATTTCATCTTTTTTACTTGATAAATCTTCAATTGTATTTATAAATTCTCTTGAATTTATGAATACTTTGTTTAATCCATATTGTTCTGCGCTTTTTATGACCTCATACATTGATATTTCATTTGCTTCTGCTATTGCTTCAATCTTTTCCATACTGGTTTGTCCTATACCACGTTTTGGCTCATTTATTATTCTCTGCAAGCTTAAATTATCTGCTTGATTATGTATTAATCTTAAATATGCAATTGCATCTTTTATTTCTTTTCTTTCATAGAATTTTAAACCCCCTATCATTTTATAAGGGATATCTTCTCTTCTAAAAATATCTTCTATGCTACGTGACTGTGCATTAGTTCGATATAGCACAGTAAAATCTGAATATTTATAATACTCTTCTCTTTTTAGTCTATTAATTTGTTCTACTATAAAATTAGCTTCTTCATATTCGTTATCCAATCTTGCTACTTCTGGGCGTTTTCCTCCTTCTTGTTCTGTCCATAAATTCTTCTCATATTTTTTTTCATTATGCTTTATTACTGCATTTGCGGTATCTAATATTGCTTTTGTTGACCTATAGTTTTGCTCTAATTTTATAATTTTTGTTCCTGGAAAATCTTTTTCAAAATTCAGAATATTTGTTATGTCTGCACCTCTAAATGAATATATGCCTTGGTCGTTATCTCCTACAACTGTAATATTTCCACTTCTTCCAGATAGTAATGTTATAAGCATAAATTGTGCTTTGTTCGTATCTTGATATTCATCAACTAATACATATTTGAATTTTTCTGAGTAATAGTCTAACACATCTGGATTTTCTGTTAAAATTTGTATGGTTAAATTTATTATATCATCAAAATCTAGTGCATTATTTTCTTTTAATTTTCTTTGATACATATCATAAATTTCTGCTATTTTTTCTTTTCTTAATTCATTGTTTGTTCTTAACTTATATTGCATTGGTGTAAGCATTTCATTTTTGCTATTGCTTATTTCTGATAAAACACTTCTATCAGAATAAATTTTGTCATCTAAGTTTAGGCTTCGTATGCATTGTTTTATCAAGGTTTTTTGATCCGAAGTGTCAAATATTACAAAATCTGAATTGTATCCTACTCTATCAATAAATTTTCTAAGAATTTTAACACAAATTGAGTGAAACGTTCCTACCCACATATCATTTGCTACTTCTCCAATTAAGTTTGTTATTCTTTCTTTCATTTCATTTGCTGCTTTATTTGTAAAAGTTATTGCTAAAATATTCCAAGGTTTTATATTCTTTTCTTCTATTAAATATGCTATTTTATGTGTTAATACTTTGGTTTTTCCGCTTCCAGCACCAGCAATTATTAAACATGGTCCTTCTGTTTCTACTACTGCTTCCTTTTGCTTGTTGTTTAATCCTTCTAATAAGTTCATCTATATTTTCCTTTCATTTTAGACAGACTATGTGTCTGCCTTACTTAATTTTTGTTATATTATATCTAATATGTAGTTTTCCATTTGAATGGGATTTTTTATAATTTTATATGCTTGTTTTAAATCCTTTACCGCTGTATTTCCTTTTTCTGTATCATTAGCATGTATGTAAGCTAAAATATCTCCTTTGTTTACTCTATCTCCAACCTTTTTCTCAATCCACATTCCAACTGAATGGTCTATTCCATCTTCTTTTTTTACTCTGCCTGCACCTAAATGAACTGATGTTACACCAACCTTTTCAGCATTTAGTTCTTCTACATATCCTTCTTCTTCTGAATATACTGGTATAATATATCTTGCCTTCTGGAATTTTTCTGGATTTTCTATATAGCTTATATCTCCACCTTGAATTTGTACAAGTTCTAAAAATTTTGTATATGCTCTTCCATTGTTAATGTTTTCTAATATTTTATTCCTATTTTCTTCTAAATTATCTCCTTCTCCTGCTAATTTAATTATTTGAGCTCCTATTCCTAATATTATTTCTTTTATATCTTCTGGCATATTACCTTTTAAGCATTGTATTGTTTCTAATATTTCTAATGTATTTCCTACCGCACGTCCTACTGGTTCATCCATATTTGTAAGTACACATACTGTTTCCCTGTTTGCTAATGTTCCTATATCTTTCATCATTTTTGAAATTTTTATGGCATCTTCTTTTGTTTTCATAAATGCTCCACTTCCAACTGTTACATCAAGTACTATTTTTTCTGCTCCTGCTGCAATTTTTTTACTCATTATGCTTGATGCTATAAGAGGCATACTTCCAACACAAGAAATTGAATCTCTTAAACCATATAATTTCTTGTCTGCTGGTGCTAAATTTGCTGTTTGACCTATAACGCTAATTCCAACCTTCTGGACATTTTCTATAAATTTTTCGACCTCAATATTTGTGTTGTAGCCTGGAATTGATTCTAATTTATCTATCGTTCCTCCTGTAAATCCTAACCCTCTACCAGACATTTTTGCAACAGGTATTCCCAGTGATGCTATTATTGGCATTAATACTATTGTTATTTTGTCTCCCACCCCTCCTGTTGAGTGTTTATCTACAACCGTTTTTCCAAAAACTGATAAATCTAATATTTCTCCCGAATTAGCCATTTCCAAAGTTAAATTTGTTGTTTCCTCTTTTGTCATTCCATTTAAATATATTGCCATAACAAGAGCTGCTGCTTGATAATCTGTTATATTTTCTGCTACATATTCTGTTATAAAGTAATGTATCTCTTCTCTTGTTAGTTCTCCTTTATCTCTTTTTTTTGCTATTATTTCTTGAATATTCATTTTCTTACTCTCCTTTACACAAATTTTTTTATAAAAGTTTTTCTATGAAGTGAGCATGGTCCATATTCTTTTATAGCTTGGATATGCTTTGCTGTACCATATCCCTTATGCCCAGAGAATCCATATTCTGGATAGATTTCATCATATTTTTGCATTATTCTATCCCTTGTTACTTTTGCAATTATTGATGCTACTGAAATGCTGTATATCTTTGCATCTCCTTTTATTATTGATGTGTATGGAATACCATATGTATCAATATGTTCTAAAGCGTCAACTAATATTCTATCTGGCTTTACTTTTAGATTTGATATTGCCATATGAAGTGCTTTTTTTGTTGCATTTAGTATATTTATTTCATCAATTTCCTTTTGGTCAACTATTCCTACTGTCCAATCTATAGCTTCTGAAATTATTTGCTCATAAAGCTGTTCTCTTTTCTTTTCTGATAATTTTTTAGAATCATTTACTCCTTCTATAAATGAATCTGGTTTCATTATTGCAATACCCACCACAACAGGTCCTGCAAGTGGCCCACGTCCTGCCTCATCAATTCCTGCTATATACTTTAAGCCTGTACTATGTAAATTGTTTTCAAATTCTTTTAGATTTTTTAATCTTTCAATTTCTTTTTCCTTCATTTTCTTCCCTACATATCAGATAATTTATATTTTCCCTCTACGCCCAATGAGTAGACTATATCCTCTGAATTATAATCTACTATGTAGAATTCGGTATCATTTACTTCCACATTTTTTACCCCCAAGTTGTTTAGTTCCTCCTTATTTAAAATGTATAATTCCGCATTTTCCATTGTTGATAGAACATTTTTTAAGTCCTCTGTTATTTTATATTCTGTTTCATTATTTTCTAAATCTAACTTTACTCCTATTAAACTATTTTCCTTCTCATCTACTATATGTTTATTTTTTACATTTGTAATTACAGTTTGGATTGCAAGCATTGTTGCTTTTGTATCTTCCTTTTGTTGGTTATTTAAATATCCTTTTGCATATTTTAGTCCCCACAGTACAACTATTAATATTATTACAACCACTAAAATGAGCCCTATAAGTGCAATTCCTTTACTTTGTTTCATTGTATTATTCCCTCCTATTAAAATATATTATATTATATCTTTATAATAACTTTTTTTCAATACAGAATTTGAAATTTAGTTTATTTTTATGATTAAAATATAATAACCTCTTAAGAAATGAAAAGTGAAAATGTCCCAAATTAATCATCTATATTTTTAATAATTTTATTTGCCTTAATTAACATAAAATGTGTATGTTCGAAAAATTCTACTAATACACATTTATT
>USJO01000010.1 GCA_900555075.1 uncultured Clostridium sp. | reverse complement strand
AACACAAGTAATGTAGCAAAGAACCTAGTGTTCGGAACAAGCGGTAATAAGTATAGCTACTGGCTGGCTTCTCGTGGGGTCTATGTGGGTGGTAATTATGCTTGCTTTGGCCCTGGCCGCGTGGCCGGCGGCGGCGCTTACTCCCGCGGCGGATTGTGCGATTCTCGTGGCAATACCCGCGGCATTGAGTTTTCTGCTCGCGCCTTAGTTTCTCTAAAATCTGAAATTCCAGAATTAGGAGAAGTACTAGTAAGTAGTGAGGAATGGAGTTGAGGAGAAGTATCGTAATTCAATAGCCCCCAAGCCGGCTTTTGGTCGGCTGGGGGTTAGGGTATAAGCACTTTTTAATATTAAAACCGAAATTTAAAATAAAAATTAAAAAAAACATTGAATTTTGAGAACAAATAGTATAAAATATCATTGGTAAGATATATATACCAATGATATTTTTTTAAGGGAGAAACAAGTGAAAGTCAAAACTACAACAAACAAAAAAACTAAAATAAATAAAACGACTAAAAGACCAACACAAAAAAGTAAAAAGATACCTAAAAATAAAAGTATAAAAGCAAGAAGAGCATTTGCTGTTATGTGTTTAGTAATTTTATTGTTAGCTATTGGTGGTTTAATTTTGTATTCAGATATATTTAATATAAAAAAAATTACAGTAATAAACAACTCCAAAGTTTCAACACAAGAAATAATACAAAATTCCCAACTCACAATGGAAACAAATATGTTTAAAACACTTAAATCTACTATAAGAAAGGGAATAAAGAGTAATCCATATGTTGAGAACGTAAAAATAAAGAGAAAGTTAGATGGTGAAATAATACTAGATATAGAAGAAAGAATACCTACTTTTATGTTGCAATATGAAAATAACTATATATATATAAATAATCAAGGATACTTGCTTGAAGTATCTGAAATACCATTACCACTACTAATTATTAAGGGATATTCTACAGAAAACTTAATACCAGGGAAAAGAATGTCTACTCAAGATTTGAAAAAACTAGACACAATAATACAAATAATAGAAGAAGCAAAAAACAATGGAATAAAAGATATTATAACATCAATAGATATATCAAATGACAAAAACTTTATATTAGAAATACCAAGTGAAAAAAAGACTGTTCAATTTGGAGACAAAACAAACATCAATGTAAAGATATTGTGGATTGTTAAATTGATATCTAAAGAAAAAAACATAGAAGGGGAGATAATGCTTAATGTACCAAACATTAAGAAGGTATATTTCCGAGAGAAAGTTTAATAAATTTACAAGGAGGTTAGAATGAAAAAGGTAGCAATTACTTTGGGCAGTGTATGTTTAATATTAACAATGGCAATTTTCATACAAATAAAAACAGTAGAGAGTATTACAGAAGAAGAAGGAATTTCATTAAACGATAATGCAGAACTAAAAGACGAAGTATTAAGGTGGAGACAGAACTATAAAGATGCATATAAACAATTAGAAAATGCCGAAGATAGACTAGAAGAAGTAAGAACACAAGCATCAACGAGCAGCGAACTTGATATAGAAGTGAAAAATCAAATAACTAAAAACAATGCTTTATTAGGGTTAACAGAAGTACAAGGGCCAGGAATAATAATAAAATTAGATGATAATAGAGAAGTAAATGCAGACGAGGTATTAGATATAAATTCATATTTAGTCCATGAACAGGATTTAATACATATAGTAAATGAATTATTTAATGCTGGTGCAGATGCAATTTCAATTAATGGAAAGAGAATAGTCCAAACCACTTCAATACTTTGTGATGGAAATATATTAAGAGTTAATGATGAAATGGTTGGCGTTCCAATTGAAATTAAAGCAATTGGCTATACAGAAAGACTATATTATAATGTGGCAGTAAGACAAGGAGGCTATTTAAAGCTAATGACAAGAGATGGCGTTGTTGTTGGAATAGAAAAAAGTGATGACATAAAAATACCAAAATATGAAGGAGTATACAAATATGAATATATTTCATCAAAATAAAACTATGAAAAAAGGGAAAATAATAGTAACAGTAACAATTGGATTTGTGTTTTTAATCCTTACGATGCTAATATTTATGCAGGTAAAAACCATAAGCCAAACAGATATATCAGAGCTTGAAATTATGAGAGAAAGTGAGCTAAAAACAGAGCTGACATCATTAAAAACAAAGTATGAAGAAACTGCTATTAAAATAAAAGAAATAAATGAAAAAATATTAGAATATGAAGAAGCAGCTATAGAAGGAAAAGAAGCTTCAATGCTTTTACAAAAAGAGCTTAAAGAAACAAATGACTTACTCGGAAGAAATAGCGTAACAGGAGAGGGCATAGTAATTAAGATGTCAAATACAGCAACAAATAGAGTAAATACAGAAGATTTATTAGAATTAGTGAATCTATTGAAAAATGCAGGAGCAGAAGCAATTTCAATAAATGAGCAAAGAATAGTTTATGATAGTTATATAGCCGATTTAACCGATGAGAATTACATAACAGTAAAAGGACAAAGAATAACAGCACCATACACAATAAAAGCAATTGGGAACACAATGTATTTGGAAAGTGCTATTTCACAGAAAAATTACGGATATATTGATACTAAGATATCAGAAGGTAAGCAAGTAACAGTTGAAAGACAGGCAAATATAACAATAGCAAGTCATGAAAGAAAATTAGAATTTGAATATGTTAAGGGGGAATAAAAATGGTATTTTTAGCGATTGCAATAGGATGCATATTAGGTGCAATAATAGGAGTAAATGGACCAGTAATTTCATATACCTACTCTGGGTATTTAGCAATAGCTATAATTGCTGCACTAGATTCAGTATTTGGAGGAATAACCTCTGTATTGAAGGGAAATTTTGATTTCAAGATATTTATATCAGGATTCTTTGGAAATGCAATTTTATCAATTCTGTTAACATGGCTTGGGGTAAAGCTAAATGTAGATATCTACTTAGCAGCAATTGTTGTATTTGTGGGAAGGATGTTTACTAACTTAGCTATTATTCGTAGATACTATATTGATAAATGGAGCGACAGAATAAAAAAGGTAAAAGAAACAGCAAAAATTACCGAGCAAAACAAATAAAAAAATAATAAGACATAAAAATCTTTTTTAATCTTAGATTTTTATGTCTTGTTTTTTTATTATGTAGGAAAGTTCTCCTTGGAATTGACTTCAATAACAAGAAAAGTTTCCTATATTACATTATAATTTTTAACAAAATATTATTATTATAACAGATTGAACCTACTATTGATGAATTAATAGCTTCTAATATGGAAGAATCCAATAGAGGAGCAATTAGAGAAATAACTGCAAAGCCTACAAATACAATAAATAAACCTTCTAAAACACCATAAATCGTTCCTCCCAATTTATTAAACTGCTTCAAAATTGGTAGTTTTGCAATTAAATCTGCTAGGAAGGTTACAAATTTTAAGGCGACTTTTATAATTATGAAGATAAGCAATAAACATGCTGCTTCAATAAGCTTTGTACTACAAGCTCTAGAAATACTTTGAACTGTATTTTCGCTATTTTTTAATATAATACTTGGTAATTTTTTGGAAACCTCAATATTTTCACTTTCTAAAGCACCTTCTGGTAAAATCTTTTGTGTAATGGCACTTTCAATTTTTTCATCTATTTGGGTATTATCAATAACTATATTTGCTATAGGTTTATATAGCATAAAAGCTACAATAATTGCAATAAAAAATGTGCAAAGTTTTATTGCCACTTTTATAAGTCCTCTTTTATATCCCAAAAAAGTAAACAACAGAACAATGGCAATGATAATTAAGTCGATAATCAAAGACATCTTATCACCTCCTTATAAATTCAAAAATTCTATTTTATCTTTATAAATGATACCAGCTAAATTATTAGAAATAGTAATAGATTGTATTTCTTGAGAAGAGGTATATTTTTTTATAAGCCAACCATAGTTATTAATAAACAAAACCTCAGTACCAAAATTAACAGCAATTATATTACCGAAAACTTCAAGAGATTTTGGCTCTTTATCTAAAGAAAATACTTTCTTTTCAAGGCTAGGTATATCTAATATTTGTATTTCAAATTCAGAAGATATTAAACCAGTACTTCGTTTTTCAATTTGTACTAGTTTATTATTTATGTCTGCAAATAAAATTTTTGTGTTTTCAAAATTTGTAACCTCATAGATATTATTGTCATTAACAATATCTATGTGATTATCATACAAACATACTAAATTATTATTACAATACTGAATATTTATTATAAGATCCCCCATAGGTGCAGTGTAGTTATACTGAGTAGTATTAGAATCATTTGCCAATGCTTTATCAATAGATATAATTTTTACACTAGACTGGATAGCAATTCCAGAGAAATCAGCTTCAGCTAAAGCCAAAAACTTATTATCATTGGAAATTGCAGAAGCTATAATGTCAGTTTGTGAAAGGTATGTAGTAAATAACTCAACACCACTTTCATTATATACCTTGCAAATTGTTTTATAAGTTGTATCTGATATAGAGGCAACAACGTAGCCATTTTTATTAACAGATATATTAGTAATTTTACCTTCAACATCTTTTTGCCAAATAATATTCCTATTAGAAATTAAATAGATTCTATCTCCATTTTTTTCAGCTATGCAAAGATACTTGCCACAAGCCACAAATATTGGTTCAGAAAGTTCTATATCTAGTGATGTAATTTTAGTTGCAGAACTATTATAAAAGGCAAGTTCGTTTTTTTCTAAAACCACTAAGTTATCATTAAAAGAAAAAGAACAACTTTCATCAGCTGAAATCTTGGGCAATGTATTTTCAGTTATATTTTTTCTAAAAATGTATTCATCAAAAAAAACACGTACAGTTAAATTTTTACTATACAATATAGAAAAAGTAACAACTATAGCTATAAGTAAAAATATTAAAATTAGTATAAAAATTTTCTTTTTATTCATTATAAAAAACCTCTATATACTTATATCAATAAAATACAAAATTTTCAAGGTGTTTTAGAAAAAAATAAGATAAATATAATTTGTGTAAAACCGCAATAATCCTAAAATAGGATATAATAAATTAAGAAGGGTACTAAAACCTATATGACTTAGTACAACTGCGATTAAACAAATAGAAAAAGACATTAAACAATAAACTTTTCTACGAGAGATATTCAAGTTCTCCAAAAAACTATAACCATTGGAAATGGCAGTTGTAAATATTGCTCCTAAGATTAATAGACCACAAGCATATTGATAAAAAGTACCAAGTTTTCCAGCAATGAATATAGTCGGAAGTTCTATATTCTGAATATCTGTAAAATAATAATTAAGTAAGAAAAACAGAATTATAGTCATTAAAATAAGAAAAACAAAAGTAAGAAAAGCAACATTTTTTGCGTGCTTTTGCGTGGGTATATATTTTTTTAAGCTAACCAAAATTGGAAGTAGAACTATCAAATTATAACTTGCATATAATAAAGACATAATAAACCAGCTAAAATTATTCTTACTTGAAATAAAATTAAAATTTGTAAAACAAATCCAATTTTTAAAACCAAGTAATAGTATTATAAAAATCAAGCAAGGGACAAGAAATAAGTTTATCTTTACCAAACCATCAACATTGTTTAAAAACGTAACAAAAGATAAAAATGATATAATTATTCCGCCAAAAATATAAGGTAGATAAAACTCCTGAGCAAAATAGGCTGAAAACCCAGCAACCATAACAATAAAAGATATAAGCAAAAATATATTTATAATATTACAAAAGGTATTATTCAAAAACTTTGATTGAGGAAATATTCTACTAACGAACTGAGAGTAAGAAGAAACATTGTAATTAATAATAATACAAAAACTCTTGTAAATTATAAGACCAATCATAGCTTCTGAAAAAATAAGTCCCAAAAGCCCAGCAACTCCATATACATTAAAGAAGGTGAAAACTTCTTTTCCAGAAGCAAAACCTGCACCTATAACAGTTCCAATAATAACAAATATAGCATTTAACATACCCATCACCATTTTAAATTTATGAAGCGAATTAAAATCTAATGCATAATATATTTTAAGTAGAAAAAGTCTCCTCTAAGATGAAAATTTACATTACAGATGGATAAATTGCAAAATCAATTTAAAAATGGTATAATATTATTGGTGATTAATTTGGTAAAAAATAGAAAAATATTAATAATTGCAGTAAGCATAACAATAGTAGCAATTTTAGCAACACTAATATTATTAGTACTATTAAACAAAAAAGAAAAACAAAAATCAACAGAAAGAGAAGTAGATGTAGAACAATTAGAAATACAATTTAACGATATTTTTGATAATAAAGGAAATGAGTATATATCAACATTGTATCATATTGAAGAAACAAAATCAGGAAAGTATGATATTAGGGTAGATATTCCATATTCACATATAAATGGAGAAATAGACAATAAAATTAATAAAGAATTAAATGATGTATTTATAAAGAAACTATCACAGATAATAAATGGAGGCTTAAGTTATACAATTTTTAAAATGGATTATACTACATCCATCAACAATAATATTGTTTCATTAGTTGTAAGATGTGTATTAAAAGAAGGAAGTAGCGCACAAAGAACAATTATCAAAACATATAATTATAATATACAAACTAATGAAGCAGTTAAAATAATGGATTTAATTCCAGAAAACAGACAATCTGATATACAAGAGTTAATAAATAGAAGAATCCAAAGTGAGGTTAAAAGAGAACAAACTATAGTCGATCAAGGATATAATGTATATAGAAGAGACCCAAATAGTGATATATATATACTAAAAAACGCATCAGAGTTCTATATTGCAGATGACATATTATACATTATTTATAGCTATGGTAATAGTAACTATACAAGTAAAGTGGATATAATTATTATTCCACTTTACTAATTATCATAATCATTAATTGTGCCCCTATTGAGTTTGAACAATTTTTTTAATTTTTTAATAAGCATACGGATAAAGCTAAAGGTCTCAACTGACTGTTCTACAATTGTTAGAGCTGTACATTCTTGCTTGAATAAACTTAAATCGCCATATTTAAGAAGCTCTTCTTTTTTATTATCTAAAGCATTCATTAAATCACAATAAAAATCATTGTAAAAAGTATAACCATCTGTTGTTCCTATAATATTTTTAAAACCATATAGCTTTTTCTTTAAGTCTTTTAAATCATCTATAGTATTTATGCTATTAAACTCGCATAAAAAACAATTTCTAATAATAAAGTTTTGAATGTTAAAGAATAATCTTGTGATTTTATTTTTTTGTTCAGTAATAATATTATTTAATTCTCGTATATCGCTAACTTTCTCGGTATTTTCCAATTCACTTATGTAGCAATTAAGCTCATCCTCTGTATGTAATAATTTATCTAACTGCCTTACAAACCTATTATATATCCTTTTGTTAAATTTTGCGATGAAGGTATTTTTGAAGACATCATTGCTATTCAAAACACTATGATATAATGGATATGTACCAGTGAAATAAGAAATTTCATTTACTAAAGTACACTCCAAAGGATAGTAATTTGGACTAATTGTTTTTATAGAAATATCAAAATATTTTTCTTCTGAAATATCAGCCATATTTGCTTCTGAAGCCATAAGCTGTACAGCAGCTTCATTAAGAGCTAATCCAGAAGAGAAGGAAGTTAAACCCACAAAATTGTCTTTGTTTAACAATCTACCTTCCTGTAAAAAATGGATACACTCATGCATAGCTACATCTGGAATAGATGCAAAGTCCAAATTTTCATTAAAGTATATTGCATTAGAATTAGCAACATACTTAGCACCACTAGAGTCTTTAGGCATAGTAGCTGTGAACATATCTAGAGAGCAAAAAGAAGTATATAGAGCTTGTCTATCCAGGTCATGTTCTGGGAAAGCAAGACAAAGCTTTATAGAAAGATCTTTTGATATAGTTTTAATTTGACTAGCAGTTAACTCTTTTGTATTAATAATTCCTTCCTTTTTCAACAAAAAATCCATGTTCATTAGTGGCTCCTTTTTTCAATTCATTTGTACACACTAATTATACAACAAAATTCGTCATAAAAATATTACATTTATATTAAAATTGTGTTACAAAAATATTACAAGTAAAAAAAATAACATATAAATGTCATAAAACATAAAACAAGCTAAGACTTAGGGAAATAAGAAAACAAAAACACTAAAAGGTATTGACAAATTGAAGAAATATGTCATAATAGATATGTGAAAAGATATAAAGGAGAGGATATAAGTGATTCAGAAAAAGAAAAAACAAATCAAACTAGCAATATTAGTTGTAATAATTGTAGGATTACTTGCAGGAGGAACTATATGGTTTGCAAGTAGTAGAAATACCAATATGCAGATAACAGCCAATAATGATAAAATAATCCAAAGAGATTTTTCATCAAAAAGGCTAATAGTAAAAACTGATATAGAACTAAAAGAAACATTTAACTCAAAAAGTGTAAACAAATTACCAACTGGGAAATATGTAATAAAATATGAGACCGAGGAAGATACTAAAAATGCATATGAAAAGTTTGTAAACAATAAAGATATTAAAAGTGTTGAAATAGATGCAAATATTAAGTTACAAGAAGTGGCCAAGACAATGACAATGACATATGATATGGGAGGAAGACAAACAGAATCTTGGGGAGTTTATACAATGGGTTTAAACGAAACTCAATCTAAAATAAATAGTAATACAACAAAAGAAGACATTGTAGTAGCTGTAATAGATACTGGGTTTGATTTGACAAATTCAAGCTTTAATCAAAATAATTTAAGAGATAGAATAGATAATAGATACAAAAATGTTGCACAAAACTCTACAGATATAACTGATAGAGCTGAAACTGTTGATGGAGCTTTATATGGACATGGAACTCACACAGGAGGTATCATTTTAGATTGCACACCAAGTAATGTTAAAATATTACCAATAAAGGCAGAAGATGATGAAGGAACTACATCTCTTGCATATGTATATGATGCTATGAGGTATGCAATAGATCAAAATGTTGATGTAATAAATCTAAGTTTAGGTTGGACTGGCACATCTACTGTAGAAATGAAAAGAATATTCCAAGAAGCAAATGACAAAGGTATAGTAGTAGTAGCTGCTGTCGGAAATGGAGATGAAAACGGAAATAGAATAAATGGAGAAAACATATATCCAGCATCTTACCCTAATGTTATGGGAGTAGCTGCACTTCAAACAAATAAAATAGGAAGAGAAAATGGACAAATAATAGGAGAAACGTATTTAGAAGCAAAAAATTCAGAAAAAAATGACTTGACATATACAAGCTTTTCAAATTATGGTTCAATGGTCGATTTTGCTGCACCAGGAAAAGACATTTTGGTATTATTACCAACTGGTTCAGAACAATGTTGTATAGCTGATGGGACTTCACATGCTTGTCCACATATTGCAGCAGCGGCAGCAACAATAAAAAGCTATGAAAAAGAGTTTACAGCAGATGAAGTATATGATGCTTTATGTTATTATGCTATAGATTTAGGAGTTTCTGGTAAAGATACTGACTACGGAGAGGGAATGCCATGCTTTAAAGATTTTTCAGAGTGTAATTGTGGATGCAATGATTGTGATGCAGTATTTTGTATTGGATGCTCATGTGAAGATTGCAAATTCCATGAAGGAGCGGTAAAGGCAGTAACTAAAATAGAAATAACAAAAACTCCAACAAAAACAACGTATACAGAAGGTGAAGTATTTGACCCAACAGGCATGGAAGTAACAGCAACATATAGTGATAATTCACAAGAAATAGTAACAGATTATACATATACACCAAAAGAGGCATTAACGACTACTACAACATCAATAACAGTAAAATATAAGGGCAAAACGGCAAATTTAAATATAACTGTAACCCCAGAAGAACCACCAGCAAAGACATTGGAAAAAATAGAAATAACAAAAACTCCAACAAAAACAACGTATACAGAAGGTGAAGTATTTGACCCAACAGGCATGGAAGTAACAGCAACATATAGTGATAATTCACAAGAAATAGTAACAAATTATACATACACACCAACAGAGGCATTAACGACTACTACAACCTTAATAACGGTTAAATATGAGGGCAAAACAGCAAATTTAAATATAACTGTAACCCCAAAAGTAGTACCAGCAAAAACATTAGTAAAAATAGAAGTAACTAAAAATCCAGATAAAGTAAAATATATAGAAGGAGAAAAATTCAATAAAACTGGAATGGAGGTAACAGCAATATACAGTGATGGAAGCAGTAAAGTGATAAACAATTACAACTGTTTCCCAATAACAGAACTTTCAACAAGCAACTCAACAATAACAATTTCATATACTGAAGATGGAAAAACAGTAACAGCAACACTTCCAATAGAAGTTAGAGCAAAAGATACAAACAACAATGGTAACAACGATGCTAACAAAGATGTTACAAACGAAAATGCAAATGATAGTATCAATATCATTCAGATAAAAAATAAAAACACAGATGTAAACTCAAATAATATTACAAAAGATAACACAACAAAGGATGGTAAAATAGCAAGTACAGGAGGAGAAACATACATAATACCAATAATAGTAATTGTAGTAATAGGAGCTTTTGGATTTATTAAGTATAGACAATATAAAGATATCTAACTCTTGAAAAAATTAAAAAATACTGTTATAATAATGTTCTAGAAAAAGGAGATCTTATGAAAAGAACATTAGTTATAATAGTATTTTTTATTATATCTTTATTTGCATATTTTCTACAATCTAATTTTTTCAATTGGTATAATATTGCAGGAATACAACCAAACTTATTTATAATTTTAATATTAACAATAGGATTATATTTAGGTGAAAAATATGGATTTTCATTAGGAATTATATTAGGACTCCTTTTGGATTTATTTATAGGAAAACGAATAGGACTAAATGCAATAATGCTTGGAATAGCTGGACTAATTGGAGGAATACTAGATAGAAGTTTTTCTAAAGAGAGTAGAATAACCTTTATGATTATGACTATTGCAGTAACGGTATTATGTGAAGTTATAAACTTTACTTTGCAAATAATCCTACTTGGAGCAGAACCAGTATTTATGCAATGTATGAAAATAATTATGATTGAAGCAATATATAATGCAATTTTAATTATAATTCTATATCCTTTAATACAAAAGATGGGTAATAAAACAGAAGAAATATTTAGAGAAAAAAAATCATTGATGAAGTATTATTAGGAGGAATAAATTGGCAGCCTTAAATAAAAAAAATGTAAGATATAACATATTGTCAATATTAGTATATATAATAGGAATTGTTTTAATAGTACAATTATTCAAGCTTCAAATTGTATATGGAGAAGAGTATTTGGAAAAAGCTAATTCAAGGTTAACACGTGAAAACACAATAAAAGCAGCCAGAGGAAATATTTTAGATTGTAATGGAGATATATTAGCAGGAAACAAAATAAGGTATTCATTAAAAATATATAAAAGTAAAATAGATGAGAAAAGTTTAAACACTACTATTTTAAACACAATAAAAATTCTTGAAGGAAATGAAGATACGTATAAAGATGAATTTCCAATTAGCATTAATCCAATAGAATACAAATATGAAAAACCAGAAAGTATAGCAAGATGGTTAGAAACAAACAAATTAGAGGAGAATACAACAGCAGAACAAGCTTTGAATTATTATATTGAAAAATATGAACTTAAAGAATATACATTAGAGGATGCAAGAAAAATAATAGGTATTAGATATGGAATAGAAAAAAGTGGATATACAGCAATGAGAGGATACGAAATATCATCTGACATTAGTGAAAAAAGTGTAGCACAATTTGAAGAGATGAATAATAATTTTCCGGGGATTGATATAGATTATAAACCTATCCGAAAATATTATTATAGTAATCTAGCTTCACATATATTAGGATATGTAGGAAAAATTGATAATGAAGAATATAAAAAAAATGATGGATATGAACTAGACGACTATATAGGAAAAACAGGGATAGAATATGTTTGTGAAAAATACCTAAAAGGAGAAAATGGGGTAAAACAAACTGATATGTCTATAGATGGAACGACAACAGGGGAATATATAACAAAAGAAGCAATAAAAGGTCAAGACGTACAACTTACAATAGATGCAAAAGTTCAACAAGCAGCAGAGCAAGCACTAAAAACAAACATAGAAAAAATCAATAATGGTGGTTTTAGTGAGACAAGAAAAGTAGATACGGGTTCAGCAGTAGTATTAAATGTGAAAACAGGAGAAGTAATTGCACTTGTAAGTTACCCAGACTTTGAACCACAACTATTTGTTGATGGGATAACAACAGAAAAATGGAATGAGTATACTCAAAAAGATAAAAGTGCTTTATTAAATAGAAGCATACAAAGTGCATATGCACCAGGTTCAATATTTAAAATGATACCTGCTGTAGCAGGATTAGAAACAAACAAGATAACAAAAGATGAATTAATAGATTGTACAGGAATTTATCCTAGAGGCTATAATCCAAAATGTTGGTATTATACAACATATGGAAGAGGACATGGTAAATTAACAGTATCACAGGCAATTCAAAAATCATGTAACTGCTATTTCTATGAAGTTGGAACCAGAATAGGAATAAATACATTGGAACAATATGCAACATATTTTGGACTAGGTCAAAAAACAAATATTGAGCTACCAGGAGAAATAACAGGAACGCTCGCAGGAAAAACACTATATGAAAAACTAAACCAAACGTGGTATTATGGAAATACCTTATCAGCAGTTATAGGACAAGCAGAAAACAGCTTTACACCTTTGCAAATAGCAAAATATATAGCAATGCTTACAAATGGTGGAAAGCAAATAGATATTACAGTTATTAAAGATGTAATAAATAGCAATGGAGAAAAAGTAGACAAAAAAGAAATGAAAGAATATATAAACAAAAGATTAGGAATTGAACAAACTAATAAAGAAGATTTGAATATATATAAAGAAAATCTAGATACTGTACTAGCTGGAATGCAATCAGTTACAGAAGAAGGAGGTACAGCATATTCAATATTTAAAGATTTTGATATACAAATAGGAGGAAAAACAGGTTCAGCAGAAGCAGGAGAAAAAACAAATGCATGGTTTGTGGGATTTGCGCCATACGAAAACCCTGAGATAGCAGTAGTTGTATTTGTAGAAAATGGTTCTCATGGATACTATAGTGCAGAAGTAACTAAAGAAATTCTAGAAGCGTACTTTGGATTAAATGAGGTAATAAACGAAAATAAAGAGGTATTACCATATGTTGGGAATAATTAATAGTTATAAAAGAAAGGACAAAGAAAATGAGAAGTATTATATTAGTTAATATGAAAAAAAATGAAATTATACTAAAGGTAAATGAAGAAGCTACACAAGAGCAAATTATAGAGTCATTAGAAAAAAAATTACCAGTATTAAAGAATTTATATAAAGAAGCTAAAAATCCAATAAGAGTAACAGGCAAGTTTTTAAGAGATAAGGAAATGGAAGAGATTAAAAGTATTATAAAAAAGGCAATAAATGTTAATATAGAATTCGACAATGTTAATGAACTAGGTTTATCAGGAATAAAAAAAGCATATGAACAGGATGTAGAAAATTCACAAACATATTTCTTTAAAGGAGGAATTAGATCAGGACAAAGAATAGAAACAGAGGGAAGTATAGTTATACTTGGAGATGTAAATAATGGTGCAGAGGTAATAGCAGAAGAAAATATTGTAATATTAGGAGTTCTAAGAGGTTTAGCCCATGCAGGTGCAAAGGGGAATAAGAAAGCTATAATTGCCACTCATAGAATAGAATGTCCACAACTAAGAATAGCAAATATATTAAAAGAAATGGAAAAAGAAGAACTAGAAGAAACGAAGCAATTTGCATCAGTTAAAGAAGATCATATTATACTAGAATAACAAAGCAATTAAAGAGAATAATAATGCTTGGTTATCACTATATAGGTGTGTGTTTAAATCACCACCTATTAGTGGTAACAACTCAACCATTTTATCCATCTTTACATATTTATCTATTTTATTCTGTTTTGATTCATTTAAAAAAGGTTTTAGATCATATAATAATTTTGAACTAGGTTTATCATTTTTGGCATTAATCTTATCCATTATTGATTTCATCTTCAAAATTGTATCCATATCAATATCTGGACTTTTGCTTGAACTAGTAGAATCGGAACTTGATGAAATGTTATTAAACATATTCCTAATATTATCTATCATTTCAGGAGAAATAGCATCTTTATTTATATTTAATTTCTCAAACATACTAGATAAATCTTCATTCACAATAAACAAGCTCCTTACTTATTATTTTGATTAAACTCTTTTAGAATGTCATCCTTACTTTTAGTTTGCAAAATTTGATTTGCTTTTGCAATACCAGCTTCTAATTCTTTTTTATCCATTTTGGATAGTAGTTGCAATAATTTACTCATATCAATGTTATTATTCACTTTAAATCATTCCCTTCATAAATATATATATGAATAGATACTATAAATATGTGAATAATGAAAAAATATATTTACAAAAGTGTTTTTTTTATGATATAATTTTAATATATTATAAAAAGGAAGAGAAGATATGAATCAAATTTTATCTACTGAAAACAATTATAAAAAACAGGACAGAGAAAAAGGTGAAATATTAGATACAAGAAAAATCCTAATAATTTTTTCTATAATATTAATAGTATTTGCATTGGTTATAGTAGTAGCAAAGATTGTTGGAACAATAAAAGAAAACAAAAAGGATAAAGACAACCCAATAGATGTTTTAAATAAACCTACTATAGAAATAGAAAAGAAGGACAATCTATGCAATATAAAAGTATCATATGATGTTGGACTAGAAAAAGTAATATACTGGTGGAATGATGATGAAAATATAAAGGAAAACAATTTAAATGGATCTACTCAACTTACTACAGGGGTTGAATTACTAGAAGGAGATTATAATGTTTTATATGTTAAAGCAATAGGAATTGATGGAAGTATTAATGAAATTAAGAGAGAATTTTCTATCGAGCAATATGATCCGACCAAACCTAAAATTGTATTTAATTATACAGAAAATGAAGTTACTACAATAGAAATAATGGCAAGTAGTGAAAAAGGAATAAAGGAGATGGAATATAATTGGGAAGGAGAGGAGCCCCAAATAGTAACTCCTACAACTGAAGGAGGAGCACAAGTAGCAATTACGGTGCCTGCAAAAAGGGGAACAAATAGGCTGTATGTAAGAGCAACTGATATGGAAGGAAATACACAAACCAAGGAGCAACTTATAATAGCAGTAATAAAACCAACAGTTGAATTTAATATAGACCAAACAGTAGATGGAAATATACTAAAAATTCATGTAGAACATGATAAAGGATTCAAGGAAGTAATTATTACAATTAATCAACAGGAAATATTTGTATATAATGAATCTAATACACAATATCGTTCAGACACTACAAATTTAAAAATGGATGTTAATATTCCAGAAGGAAGTATAGATGTAGTAGTTAAAGTTTATACACTAGAACAGCCAGATAAAGAATATGTAGTAGATGGACATGCAGATATATAGATAAAAAAGGAGAAAAAACAATGTTCCAAGAAATATATGTAATTGATGAACATGAAGAATTAACAGAAGAATTAAAGAAGTTATTTGCAAAAGAAGAAAAACTCAAATTTAGGCAAATAGAAACAAAAAATGCAAAAATGATTTTTAAAAATTTACCTCAACTAATAATAATAAATGATGACACAATAGATAAAGATGTAATAGAAGTATGTGAAGAGATAAGAAAAAACGAAGATAATAATATTATACCAATTATAGTGGTATCATCAAAAGAGGATAAAGAATTTAAAATCAAATTAGCTAAAAACTATATAGAATACTATGTTGCAAAATCAATGGGAATGGAGTATCTCTATTATAGAATAAGAAATATATTTAGTCTACTAGTATTAAACAGAACAATTAGTCCTTTGACAGGATTGCCAGGGAATATACAAATTCAAACAGAACTTAAAAGAAGATTATTAAGAAATGAAAAATTTACAGTTTTATATTTAGATTTAGACAATTTCAAAGCGTATAATGATGTATATGGATTTTTAAAAGGCGATGAGATAATAAAATTCACAGCAAAAACTATTTTGAAAAATGTTAATAATGTAGAAAGTTCAGATATATTTGTAGGGCATATTGGAGGAGATGACTTTGTTGCAGTATTAGGAGTAAATTTAGAATATGAAAAAGTATGTCAAGATATAATATCTGAATTTGATAGTGGAGTAAAAGCCTTTTTCACAGAAGAAGATTTAGAAAGAAAATATCTAAAAATTCAAAACAGAAAAGGCAAAATGGAACATTTCCCACTAACCTCAATATCAATTGGAGTAGTAATAGTTGATTGCGATATGTTCTCAAACGTGTTAGAAATAGGAGAAGTAGGAGCACAAGTAAAACATATTGCAAAAAAATACAAGGGAAGCTGTTATGCAATAGACAGAAGAAAACATTAAAAAAGGAATTTTACAAAAACAACCCTCATATAATTTAATATGGGGGATTTTTATGTTTGTTTTAAATAAAAAAAGAATATATTTAATATTAATATGTTTAATAGTATCAACAGTAGTATTTCAATTAAAACCATCAAATAAAACAAGAACTCAAGAAACTGTAGCACTTCCAGTAAATAAAAAAGTAATAGTTTTAGATGCTGGACATGGGCGGAGAAGATCGGTGGCGCAACAGTAGATGGCACTTCTGAAGCTAATATAAATTTAAAAATAACATTAAAAGTACAAAAACTATTAGAACAGGCGGGAAGCACAGTAATATTAACCCGCTCAGATGAAAACGGTATATATGACCTAGACAAGAGCACATTAAGGGAGAAAAAAGTTTCTGACATAAAAAATAGAGTAAAAATAGGAAACGAAGCACAAGCAGATATATTTGTATCCATACATTTAAATAAAATACCACAAACTCAATATTGGGGCTGGCAAACCTTTTTCAAAAAAGAAAATGAAGCAAGTAAAAAACTAGCTCAAAGTCTGCAAAAGGGATTAAACGAAACAATTCAAAAAGAAAACAAAAGAGAATCATTGAAAATAGAAAATGTATATATAATAGAAAATGTGGAAATTCCAACAGCTATAGTAGAATGTGGATTTTTATCGAATCCGGAAGAAAAGGCATTGTTAGAACAGGAAGAATATCAGGATAAACTTGCATGGGGAATTTATGTGGGAATTATGGATTACTTCCTTGAAAGTAATCCATAATTATCTGATGAATACTTTTTAGAATAGACCTATGATTTTGCCTGTTGGTAAGACATCTATTTTTTCTGCAGCTGGTTCTTTTGGCAAACCGGGCATTGTCATAATAGAGCCAGTTAATGCCACAATAAAGCCTGCGCCTGCTGAAATTTTTACTTCTCTTACGGTTACCTCGAAATTTTCAGGGACACCGAGCTTTGTCATATCGTCTGAGAAACTATATTGAGTTTTTGCTATACAGATAGGTAATTTACTGAAACCTAGGTCTGTTAGGCGTTTTATTTGTCCTTTTGCTTCTGGAGTGAAAATTACTCCTTTACCACCATATATTCTCTTTACTATTGTTTCTATTTTGTTCTCAATAGTGTTTTCTAATTCGTAACTATATTTGAAATTGTTTCTTTCATTGCAAAGGTTTATTACCTCTTTTGCAAGCTCTAAACCACCATTTGAGCCTTTTGCCCAAACATCAGATAGGACAACATTCACACCAAGATTTTTGCATTTATTAATTATTAGGTCAATTTCTTTTTGTGTATCTGTTGGAAATCTATTTATGGCGACTACAGATGGAAGGTGATATACATTTTTTATATTTGAAACGTGTTGTAATAAATTTGGTATGCCTTTTTTCAATGCTTCTAAGTTTTCTACATTTAAGTTATCTTTACTTATCCCTCCATGCATCTTTAAAGCTCTTATGGTTGCAACTATTACAACTGCACTAGGTTTCAAATTTGCTAACCTACATTTTATGTCTAAGAATTTTTCGGCTCCTAAATCAGCTCCAAATCCAGCCTCTGTTACTGCATAATCTCCAAGATTCATTGCCATTTTTGTTGCTATTACAGAATTACATCCATGTGCAATATTTGCAAAAGGCCCTCCGTGAACAATTGCAGGTGTATGTTCAAGAGTTTGAACTAAATTAGGTTTTATTGCTTCCTTTAGTAGTGCTGCCATAGCTCCTTCTGCTTTTAAATCACCTGCTGTTACTGGCTTGTCCTCATAGGTATATCCAACAATCAATTTAGAAAGTCTTGTTTTTAAATCTTCCATAGAAGAAGCTAAACAAAAAACAGCCATTACTTCAGAGGCAACTGTAATATCAAAACCATCTGCACGAGGAACTCCATTTTTTTCTCCACCAAGACCATCTTGAACAAAACGAAGTTGACGGTCGTTCATATCTACACATCTTTTCCAGGTTATTTTTGTAGGGTCAATATTTAAACTGTTCCCTTGATATATATGGTTATCCAGCATAGCAGCAAGTAAATTATTTGCGCTACCTATTGCATGAAAATCACCAGTAAAATGTAAATTGATATCCTCCATTGGTACAACTTGAGCATATCCACCACCAGTAGCACCACCCTTAATGCCAAATACAGGACCTAAAGAAGGTTCTCGTAATGCAACAACAACATTTTTTCCAAGCTTTTTTAGGCTATCTGCTAAACCAATGGTAGTTGTAGTTTTACCTTCCCCAGCAGGAGTTGGGTTAATTGCAGTAACAAGTATTAATTTGCCAATTTTTTTATTTAAATTCTCTAGTAAAGATAAATCGATTTTTGCTTTATAATTTCCATATTGCTCAATATATTTTTTATCAATACCAGCAACTTCTGCAATCTCATTTATATTTTTCATTTCAGTATTTTGTGCAATTTCAATATCAGACATCATCATAGAACACCTCCATATTTATTAATATATAAGCAAAATAAAAAAAAGTCAACAAAAAGGGGTAAAGTTATTGAAAAAAAATTTTTATTATGCTAAACTAATAAATAGAGGGTATATGTTTACAAAAGAATGAGATGGAGGAATAATGAGTAAAACAGTAGAAAAAGTGGTAATAAATCCGGAAAGTATAGATGTAATATCTGTATTAAATGGGGTAAATAGTGTAACACAGCTAAACTTAGAAGTAGAAGACAATGAAATTCAAGAAATATACGACAGATATAACTTAAGTGGAATAACAAACTATCCATTTGATATGAGAATAGTAAGAGCCTTAGCAGAAAATGAAGAGCAACTTAGAGACTATTTAGAACTATGTAAAAATGCAAACAATTCAAGCAAAAAAGTAAATCTTCCTGAAAGTATTCCAGAAGTAGAATACGATTTAAGAAATTTAAAGAATAGCCAATTAGATATAAAACAGCAAATAGAAATGTATAAAAGTGCCAAAGAAACACAAAGTACATTCAAAAAAGCGCGAGGAAAAGCAGAATTTAAAATGGGAATAATAGACAGAGGATATTATACAATTCAAGAATTCCTACAAGACAGAAATAGAGAATCAGTTCAAGCGCTAAATACAGGAACTCCAATAAAAGTAAGAAATATAAGAGAAGAATTAAGGGATGAAGAACTAACGGAAAAAACAAATGCTGTAGCACAAGAATATTTAATAGCATCCTCAAGAGGAATAGAACAAACACAAAATCAAGAAACAGAAAAAGAATAAGAAAGACAGTAAATTATAAAAAAAAAACTGTCTTTTTTTGTTCTAAAGAGTAGATAAATTCGCCTCTAATTCTTAGTTTGTGTTATGGGGTTAAGTACATACCTGTCGAATTTTGTCGAACGATTTTTCTTTACAAACTAAAAAATGTATGCTAGAATAATTACATCTTTAATTGCAAAAAGCAATTTCAAAATAATTTCTAGGAAAAGAATAAAGTTCTTTTATTCTTTAAAAATCCAAAAAAGAAAATAAAATTTAATACTGAAAAGAGGTGAAGTGTATTAGAAATTACATAAGATTAATAGTAAGCCTTATCACTATAGTTTTAGTTATATTTATATTAACTACAGTAAACTTAGCATATGAGAGTTTACAAAACAATAGCCGTACAGAAGAAAATAATTATGAAGAGATACAAAAAGAAGAAACTATAGTGGTAATAGATGAAGATGAAAAAATTGAAACCCTCCTTAAAAATACAAATGATTTGAATGAAAATTTGTGGCAGGTTGAAATTCCTACTATAAGTTTGGTAGCTCCAATTGCACAAGATACAACACAAGAAGTTATGAAAAAATATGTAGGACATTTTACAAATACAGCCATTTGGAAAGGCAATGTAGGACTTGCTGCCCATAACAGGCGGATTCCCAATTAATTATTTTGAAAAAATTAAAGACTTAAAACTTGGTGATGAAATATATTATAAAACGCAATATGGAACAAAGACCTATGAAGTAATTTCATCTACAATTATTGATGAAACAGACTGGTCATATTTGCAAGAAACTGAAGAAAACAAAATTACATTAATAACATGTGTAAGAAATAAACCTAACAAGAGACTTTGCGTACAAGCAATAGAGAAAGTATAACAAAATTAAAAGAAAGGAAATTAATATGAAGAAAATAAAAAAAATAGGTGTAATATTAATACTAATGATAATACTACTAGCCGTAATATTTCCAATAGTAAGCAATGCGGTAGATAACACAATAACAGTTTATGGAAAACCACGATATAATAATCTCTTAATAAGAGAGGGGATAGATTTAACTTGTATTCCACTTGCATGTATAAAAGACGGAGTAGAACATCCAGTATATTGTTTAAACTTAGAACTAGAAGGAGCAACAGAAAACTTTTCATATGATGTAAATATAGATAATGAAATTACCAATATGGAAATTTGGAGAACAATAATAAATGGATATCCATATAAAACACCTAAAGAATTAGGTTGTGAAACAGAGGAGGAGGCATATTTAGCAACAAGACAAGCCGTATACTGTGCTGTGTATGGAAGAGATCCTAATAGCTATTTTTCAGGAGGTGCAGGTGCAGGAGACAGAACCTTAAACGCATTAAAACACATAGTAAATGCTGCAAGAACATCAAAAGAAACTAAGCCAAGTAGTACACTTAAAATAAATGCTAGTAATTCAGCTTGGAAAGTAGATAATGTTGATTCAAACTTTGTATCAAAGGAATTTACAGTAACAGCAGCAGCTGGAATCAGTAATTACAAAATAGAAGTATCAGGAGACTTAATTGAAGGAATGAAGATAACAGACTTAGAAAACACTCCAAAAACTGAATTTAAAGGCAAAGAAAAATTTAAAATATTAATCCCCATAAAAAACATAGAAAAAGATGGAACTTTTACAATAAATGTAACAGGAGAAGTCGCTACAAAACCAATACTATTTGGACTTTCAGGAAATAGTACATTACAAAATGTTGCAGTAACTGGAAACATATATGAAACGGGAAGCGGAAGCAAAACAGAATACTACTTTGAAAATGCAACTAAAATAATAATATGTAAACAAAATCAAGAAACCAAAAAAGCACTTGCAGGAGTGAATTTTCAACTACTAAATCAAAATAAAGAAGTAATATACTCAAATTTAAAAACAAATGAGGAGGGTAAAATAATAATAGAAAATTTACTACCAGGCAAATATTACATACAAGAAATGGAAACTTTAGAAGGATATGAAGTATATGATAAATTAATAGAAGTAGAATTAAAGCTAAATGAGGAAACAAAAATAACAGTAAATAATTTACAAAACAACGAAGTGCCAAAATTGGAAAGAACAAACACAGAACTAGAAGTAGAACAAATAAAAACACAGCAGGAAATAAAACAAGAGCAAACAAACTATACAAAAATAAAACTACCTAAAACAGGAATGTAAAAAAATAGTGCAATGTTAATTTTTTAAACATTGCACTATTTTTTTTTCTAAAATTATGATATAATCACCTCGTGAAAGGGATGAAATAAAATGAAAATCATATTGGCATCTGAATCACCAAGAAGAAGAGAACTTTTAGAAATGATTGGAATAAAGTTTGAAACAAAACCAAGCAACAGTGATGAAACTTTTGAAGAGGGCTTATCTATTACTGAGCAATCTAAAAGATTAGCATATATTAAAGCAAAATCCGTATTTGACGAAACTACAGGAGATAGAGCAGTTATTGGTTCAGATACAATGGTAATTAAAGATAATAAAATATATGGTAAACCACATACAAGAGAGCAGGCTATGGAAATGCTACGAGTTTTAAGCAATAGCAAACATCAAGTAATTACAAGTATATGTGTTATATCTCAAAAAAACGGAGAATACAAGGAACAATTAGACTATGATATAGCAGACGTGTACTTCAAAGAAATGACAGATGAAGAAATTGAAAAATGGATAGATGAAGGAAACCCATATGATAAAGCAGGCGGATATGCTGCACAAAGTGAATTTGGAGTTCACATTAAAAAAATAGATGGAAACTTCTTCACAATAATGGGACTACCAATACATAAATTATATGATATGCTAAAAACCATATAAGATTAGGAGGATATAAATGTTAGAGTTAAAAAATGTTTCTAAATTTTACTATAACAAAGGTGTAATTGCAACTGGATTTTCAAAAGTAAACTTAAAATTGGATATTGGCGAATTTATAGCAATTACAGGAGAATCTGGAAGTGGAAAATCAACACTATTAAATGTAATTAGTGGACTAGATACTTATGAAGAAGGAGAAATGTATGTAAATGGCAAAGAAACAAGCCATTACAGCGAAAAGGATTTTGAGGATTTTAGAAGAAAATACATAGGAAACATTTTTCAAACATTTAATTTAGTGAACAGTTACACAGTTTACCAAAATATAGAGCTTGTCCTTCTATTAAATGGTTATAAAAAGAGAAAAATAAAGAAAAAAGTTATTGAATTAATAAAAAAGGTAGATTTATACAAATTTAGAAATACAAAGGTGTCAAAATTGTCTGGAGGTCAAAAACAAAGAGTGGCAATAGCTAGAGCTCTAGCAAAAGAAACACCAATAATAATTGCAGATGAACCAACAGGAAACCTAGACAAAGAAGCTGCTGAAAGTACAATAAAGCTACTTAGTGAAATAGCAAAGGACAAACTAGTAGTAATAGTTACACATAACTATGAACAAATTGAAAAATATGTAACAAGAAAAATAACCATGCATGATGGTAGAATAATTGAAGACAAGAAGATAAAAGAAACAAAAAGTACAGCAAAAGCAAATGAAGTTGAATATAAAAACATCACGAAAATTAATAGATTAAGATTAGGAATTAGAAACACCTTCAATATAAAAACAAAATTTATATTGTTATTTATAGTATTCTTATTTATGACCTCTGCAATAATGGCACAATATGCAAACAGCAGAAAGCAAAAACATTTATCAGATATAGGTGGAAGTAATTATTTATTCCGAAACAGTAGTGAGAACAGAATAGTAATAAAAAAGAAAGATAATACACCATTTAGTGCTGAAAATTATGCACAAATAGAAAACTTAAACAATATAGATTATATAGTAAAAGATGATGCCTTATTAGATAATGAAATAAGTTTAACAGACAAAAAATACTTAAGCATATATGGAAATGCATCAAGCATAAAAGGCTTTAAGGGAAATATCGATGTAGGAAGAATGCCAGAAAATGATAATGAAGTAATAATAGAAGAATATGAAGATAGATATTACATAAAGGAATTAGCTAAAAATTTAGGGAACACAACAGTATATTTAATGGATTTATATACTGGAACTATAAATGAAAAAATACCAATGCAAATAGTTGGCATAAAATATATGGATTCAAGTTTATATTATGGTAATAGCAACATATATGTAAGTGATAACATACTAAATCAAATGAGATTTCAAATAAATCAAAGATATAGCAAAATAAAGATACTTTTCCAAAACAAGTACTATGAATCAAACATATATAACCCATATTTTAGGATAAAAACAAGTGAAAATGTACCAGTTGGAAAAGCATATGTAAGTAATGATTTAAACTATGAAGTACCAAGTGGTTCATGTAAAAACAAACCAATAAAAATTGAAATAGACAACTTATATTATAAAGAAGAACTAGAACTAAAAATAGCAAGAACATATACAAAATATAATATAAAATCACTAGTTGGTGAAGAATACGAAATGAACAATGGCTCAATATACATAAATCCAGAAGATTATAATAAACTATTTGATAAACCTTCATATCAATCAAGTGTATTTGTCGAGGAGGTAGAACTATTAAGAGATACCGGAGCAGAACTAGAAAATTTAGGATATACCACTTTAATTATTAAAGATACTCTAACAAAGAGTGGACAAGCACAGGTGGTTGAGATATTCCAAACAATAGTAACAATATTTCTAATAATAACACTATTCTTTATAACCTACTTCATAATAAAAGTTATCCTAAAATCAAGAAACACATATTTTGCAACATTAAGAATGTTAGGAGCAACTAGAAAAATATCTAAACAATTACTAATAATAGAATTATTAATAGTTGAGAATTTAGTCTATTTAATTTTTGCCGTAGTAATAATACTTCAGGCAAAACAAATAATTAATTTGAGCTTTATACAAACAATTGTAGACTATCTAAAAATAAAAGACTATATACTTTTATATATAGTACTCATAGTAATGTCATATATAATAAGCCTAAAATATGCTAAAAAACTATTCAAAAACTCAAGCATTAAAACATACAACGGGGAGGTGTAACTATGATTGAGATTTCAAAAGTAAACAAATATTTTAACAGACATAAGAAAAACCAAATTCACGTTATAGACAATATCTCATTAAAAATGGAAGACACCGGACTAGTTGCACTTCTAGGGCCAAGTGGTTCAGGAAAGACTACTTTGTTAAATGTAATAGGAGGATTAGACAAGATACAAAAAGGAAAAATATATATAAACAATAAAAAAATATCATCAAAACTTCCATCAAAAGTAGATAAAATACGTAATTTAAGTATAGGATATATTTTTCAAGACTATAAATTGATAGAAAATATGAGCGTATATGATAATGTTGCCATTGTTTTAAAAATGATAGGAATAAAAAACAAAGAGGAAATAAAAAAGAGAGTATACTATTGCTTAGAAAAAGTAGGAATGTATAGATATAAAAACAGACCAGCAGCAATGCTATCAGGAGGAGAAAGGCAAAGAGTAGGTATTGCAAGAGCAATTGTAAAATCTCCAGATATAATATTAGCAGACGAACCAACGGGAAATTTGGATAGCAAAAACTCATTAGAAGTAATGAATATAATAAAAGCAATATCAAAAGAAAAATTAGTAATACTAGTAACACACGAAAGAGAATTAGCTGAGTTTTATGCAAGTAGAATAGTTGAAATTCAAGATGGGAAAATAGTAAAGGATTATGAAAATAAACACAACAGCGAGCTAGATTACAGAATAGAAAATAAATTTTATTTAAAAGATTTTAAGGAGCATCAAAAAATAGAGACAGAAAACACAGAGGTAAATGTATATTCAGAAGACAAGCAACAAATAAACTTAAATGTCGTTTTAAAAAATGGAAATATATATATTAAAACAAATCAAAATGAAAAAATAGAAGTAATAGACAATAACTCTGGAATTGAAATGGTAGATGAACACTATAAAAAATTAAGCAAAGAAGAATTAGAAAAATATAAATTTGATTTTGACAAAATCATAGATAAAAACGTAAAAAAGAAATATTCCTCAATACTAAACCCTATAACTCTTGTAATTAATGGTTTTAAAAAGGTATTTGACTTTTCCGTATTAAAGAAAATTCTACTTATAGGATTTTTCATATCAGCAATGTTTATAATGTATGCTGTAAGTAGTATTTGTGCAACCTTAAATGTAAAAGACACGGACTTTATAAAATACAATAGTAATTATTTACAAATAAAGAAACCAAATATGACACTAGAAGAGTATTTAACATTAGATCAAAATGAAAACATTAATTACATATTGCCAGGTAGTTCACTGGTATCATTTAAATTTAATCCAAGAGAATACTACCAAACAAATGATATAACTTTATCTGTAAGTGGCTCACTTTCAAGCATAGATATGATAAGCAATGAAAATATAATAAGTGGAGCAATGCCTGAAAACGAGAAACAAATTATATTAGACAAAATGATTATTCAAAGACAAATAGATCAAGAATACGGTTATTTTAAAATGGTTGGAATATTAAAACCAGAAGATATGATAGGTAAACAACTTACACTAGATAATATTGGAGATTTTACAGTCGTAGGAATTGTAGACCTTTCAACACCTTCAATATATGTAAATCCAACAATGCTGATAAACATTGTCCAAAATGCACACAGCTCAAGCGAAATGGAGATGATAGGTGGAATATATATAAGTGATGTAGAAGAACCAGAAACAGTACAAATATTAGATTACAAGCTATATGAAGACAAAATAACACTAAAAAAAGGACGTTTTCCAGAAAACGATTATGAAGTAATTGTAAATATATCACACAAATACGATATGCGTTTAAATAAAACAATATCAACAATGGTAAATGATAAAAAACTTACAGTAGTAGGATACTATGAAAGTCAAGAAGGCATAGATAAATATCTGGTAAACAATAACACAGTAAAATACAAACTAATAAGAGAAAAACAAGAATTTATGGTGTATGCAAAAGACAAAGAAAAAGCACTAAATGATTTTAGAAATTTGAATTTAAATGTTGTAAACACATATGAAAACAGTAAAGAAGAATATCTAAGAGCAAAAAAAGAAAATATGAAAACAAGTATAATAGTTTCAGCAATAATACTTGCAATATCATTAATTGAGATTTTCTTAATGATACGCTCGTCCTTCCTATCAAGAATAAAAGAAATAGGAATATTAAGAGCAATAGGAATAAAGAAAAAAGACATATACAAAATGTTTGCAGGAGAAACCATAGCAATAACAACACTTGCAAGCGTTCCAGGAATAATATTAATGGCATATATACTAAAAGCACTATCACAAATAACATACTTTTCACGCTTTTTCTTAGTAAATATATGGACAATAATAGTAACAATCATTTTAATATATTTATTTAATTTAATAATAGGGTTACTACCAGTACATAGAGTAGTAAAGAAAACACCAGCACAAATATTAAGTAGACATGATATTTAATAAAAAAGGAGAAAACATGGATTTAAAAGAATTTTTACAAACAAACCCAAAAACAAATTTTATGCAATCACCAGAATGGGCAAAAGTTAAAACAGAATGGAAAAATGAATTTATAATTGTAAAAGACAAAAACGGAGAAATAAAAGGCACAATGAGTATTTTACTTAGAAAGTTACCAGTTATAAATAGACATATAATGTATGCTCCAAGAGGATTCGTATGTGGCATACACGATAAAGAAACCTTAAAAGAACTTACCCAAAAAGCTCGGAGAAATAGCCAAAAAATATAAAGCCTTTATATTCAGACTAGACCCAGATGTTTTACAAAATGATGAAGAATTTAAAAAAATAATAATAGAGCTTGGATATAAAACGAAAAAAAATATAAAAAACATAGGACAGGTATTACAACCTAAATATGTATTCAGGCTAAATGTGAAAAATAAAACAGAAGAGGAGCTTTTGCAATCATTTGAATCAAAAACCAGATACAATATAAGACTAGCAGGAAGAAAAGGTGTGAAGGTTAGAATTGGAACCAGAGAAGACTTACCAATCTTTTATGATATAATGAAAACAACAGGCTCAAGAGACGATTTCTTCATAAGACCATTATCATATTTTCAAAAAATATATGATGAAATGGGGGAAGAACATGCAAGAATATACATTGCAGAATATGAAGGAAAACCAATAGCAGCAACACTTCCAATATATTATGGCAATAAAGTTTGGTACTTGTATGGAGGAAGCTCAAATGAACATAGAAATTTAATGCCAAACTACTTAATACAATGGGAAATGATAAAATGGGCAATTGAAAATGAATGTGATTGGTATGATTTTAGAGGAGTATCAGGATTCAAGAACGAAAATGATCCACAATACGGAGTATACAAGTTTAAAAAAGGCTTCAATCCAGAATTTATGGAATTTATAAATGAAATGTATGTTGTGTACAATCCATTTATAAATGCAATGTTCAATATAAGCACAAAAGCATATACTAAAATAAATTTATTAAAAGACAAAATAAAGAAAAGAGGTGAAAAAAAGTGATTTTAGAATACATAAAAAAATATGAAAAACGCTCAATATTAACTTCTATCATAATGATTCTTATAGCAATACTACTAATAATAAAACCAGTAGCAATGCTAGATACATTTGTAACAATATTTGGAATAGGAATACTTTTAGATGGAATTTTCAGCATAATACTATATATTATAACAGATAGAGAACAAAAAATATACAGTAATGCATTAGTAGAAGGAATATTTGGAATAATTATTGCAAGTCTAATATTAATTAACAAAAATGTTATGATAGCAATAATACCAGTATTAGTTGGAATTTGGATAATAATAAAGAGTATAACAAAAATGCAACTTTCATTTAATGTAAGAAGCGTAAATGAAAAAAGTTGGGTACTAATATTAATATCATCATTAATCACATTAGCAATAGGAATAATTATACTTGTAGATCCATTTGAAACGATGATTTCAATAACAATGCTAGCAGGAATATTACTACTTACAACAGGAATTATAGATGTAGCAGAGAGTATAAGTATGCTATGGAAACTAAAATAAAGCATAAAAATTCCACAATTTATCCACTAAAAGTGGATAAATTGTGGATAAATTTTCAAGAATTAATTTATCTCTTAATCTTATTTGTTGTTGTTTTATCAAATTCCTTATCTCTTATAATAATTTTACTAATATGCTTATAAACAGGCAAACTCTTGCAAACTTCTGCGATATCTCTTTTAAGTGAAGTTTCTTTATCAATAATTTTTAATTCTTTTAATTTATCATCATTTAAAAATACTTCTGCAACAAGACCAATTTCTGCACCAACATCATCCTTTATACCCTTCACAATAACCTCTTGAACATAAGAAATTCCCATTATATAATTTTCAATTTCTTCAGGAAATACATTTTTTCCATTTTTTAAAACTATTAAATTTTTCTTTCTACCATTTATTATCAATTGATTTTTATCATTAAATTTACCATAATCTCCTGTCTTAAACCAACCATCAACTAGAACCTCTTTTGTAAGTTCAGGATTTTTATAATATCCCATCATTACAATATCGCCTTTAACACAAATTTCGCCATCGCCCTCTGGTGTTACATTTTCAAATTTGACTTCACAACATGGAAGAACAACACCAACAGTAGCACAGTCATTAAAAAAATCTCTATTAGCACTAACAAGAGGAGAGCACTCTGTAATTCCATAACCATTTATCAAATTTAATCCAATATCATTAAAAAACTTACCAATTTCAGGTCTGATAGGGGCTCCACCACAAACTATCTTAATTAAATTGCCACCAAAGGCTTTATGAATAGACTTAAATAATTGTTTTCTTAAATCTATTCCAACTTTTCTTAATCCATTACTTATCTTTAGCATTACTTTTAAAATTTTATCTTTACCTGTTTCTTTAGCATTAGCCCAAATCTTTTTATAGAAAATTTCAGCAAAAGCAGGAACTAAATAAATATAATCAGGTTTATATAATTGCAAATTTTTCAAAACTGCTTTTAAGGAATCATTTATACAAATAGTACAATGATGATGAAGAGCTACTAAAATGCCTGAAACAGCTTCATATGTGTGATGGTAAGGAAGTACTGAAAGACAACAAGTATAAACAGTAGAAACTTGAAGACCATAATAAACACTACTTACTAAATTATGTTCAGAAAGCATAACTCCTTTAGCCATACCAGTTGTGCCAGATGTGTAAACAAGCATTTTTAACTTTTTAGTATCAGTTTTCTTTATAGAAGAATAAGATGTATTTCCGCTTTCATACAACTCTTTTCCTTTTTTTAAAAGTTTAGAATAAGATAAAAGTTTACCATTATCTTCGGCAGAGTCAAACCCTATAAAATACTTAATATTAGGTAATTTCTCTACTAACTCCTCAATACACTTATCGAATTTTTTAGAATAAAATAAAACCTGACTGTCACTATGTTCCAAAACATGAATAATATCCTTTACAGGAAGTTCTTTATCAACAGGCACAATAACAGAATTGCTTTTTAAAACAGTCAAATAAACAGTAAGCCAGTTGTAAGAATTTTCTCCAATGACAGCTATGTGAGAATCATTTATACCAAGCCAATGCAAACCAGTGCCTAAAGCGATGGTTTCATTTTGAAAATCCTTATAAGAAACCTCTTTTATCTTCCCATTATCTTTATATTTAAATGCTATCTTATCACCAGCTTCTTTTACTGCAATTTCAAGCATTTCGTTAATATTATTAAATTTTGTGACAAGATTTAATGCATAGTTCTTTTGCATATATATTCCCTCCTAAATAGAACACTATTATATAACAAAAGTAGTAATTAAGTCAACAAAAATCAATTAAAATGATTATCAAAAATTTCCCTTTTAATTGACATAAATATTACAATTGTATTATAAAACGTAAAGTCTCGTGCATTTGTCCTGAAATAATTTAACTCTTATTTCGACCTTAATATAATTTTCATATTTAATATTTTTTGCATTACACTCATTGACAAAAAAAAACAAAATAATATATAATAAACTAACAAAGGGGTAAGATATGAAAAATTTAAAAGAACTAACATATTGGATAATTTTTATAATATATGAGGAAATAATATTTTCAATATTAATATTTGGTTCATTTCCAACAACAGCACCACTAATAATTTTACTATCACTGCCTTTAGCAATAGGGTTAAATCTTATAACTTCACTACTAAAAAGAAAAGCAAATGTTGTTATTTCATATATACTAACATTTGGTGTGAGCTTTATTGTGGCAGCACAGCTTATATATTACAAAATATATGAAGCAATATTATCATTTTATTCAATTATAAATGGTGGACAAGTTGCAGAATTTATGACAACAATATTTGAGGTGATGTGCCAAAACTGGATTGGACTAATACTAATTTTTATACCATTTATATTACTTATAATATTGCATTTAACTAAAATTTTAAAATTTGAAAGAAATTCAGTAAAAGAAATACTAGTGAAAATAATAATTATATTGATTGTATATATGATAGGTTTGGTATGTATAAATACTATAAACATAGAAGGCATCCATTCAAATAAAAATCTATATTATAACATACATATACCAAAGGTTACAGCAAATAGAATGGGATTATACACCTCAATGAAATTGGACCTAGAACGTTTAATATTTGGCTTTGACGAAAAAGTTACAATAGAAGTTTCAACAATTCCAGAAGGTGCAATAAAAGAAGAAACAAAATACAACATTACAGAAATAGATTTTGATACATTAATAGCAAATGAACAAAATAAAAATGTAAAAACAATGAATGAATATTTTGCAAATCAAATTCCATCAGAGCAAAATGAGTATACAGGTATGTTTAAAGGTAAAAACTTAGTTGTATTTGTGGCAGAAGGACTAAGTAATGTTGCAATTAGAGAAGACCTAACACCAAATTTATATAAATTGTATAGTGAAGGATTTCAATTTGATAACTTTTACACCCCACTATTTCCAGTAAGTACGGCAGATGGAGAATATATGACAGACACCTCTTTAATACCAAAAGAAGGAGTATGGAGCATATATAAAATAAAAGGAAATTATATGCCATATTCTTATGCGAATGTATTTAAGAAGCTTGGGTATTCAACAAACAGCTATCATAATCATACAGCAACATATTATCATAGAGATGTATATTTAAAAACAATGGGATATGACTCATATTTAGCAAAAGGAAATGGACTAGAAAAAAGGATGAATACAAAACTATGGCCAAATAGTGATTATGAAATGATAGATGTAACAGTTGATGACTACATAAATAATGACAAATTTTTAGCATATTATATGACAGTGAGTGGACACTTGAACTATACTACAAATGGAAATTGTATGGCAACTAGAAACTGGGAACAAGTTAAAGACTTACCATATTCACATAAAGCAAGAGCATATTTAGCAACACAAATAGAACTTGACAAAGCAATAGGAGAATTAATAAACAAATTAGAGCTAGCAGGAAAGCTAGAAGATACAGTAATAGTATTAAGCCCAGACCATTATCCATATGGATTAACGCTATCAGAACTAAACGAATTATCAACATATGAAAGAGACAATACCTTTGAAAAACATCACACACCTTTACTAATATGGAGTGGAAGTATGGAAAAACCTATAAAGATAGAAAAACCATGTTCAAGTTTAGATGTATTACCAACAGTTCTAAATTTATTTGGAATAGAATATGATTCAAGACTACTAATAGGAAATGATATATTATCAAACAACAAGGAGCAAATAGTAATTTTCTCCGACAGAAGTTTCATAACAGAAAAAGGCAGATACAGTTCAGTAAAAGGAATCTTTACACCAAATGAAGGTGTAGAAGTAGAAGAAAATTATATTGAAGAAATAAGCAAAATAATCTACCAAAAATTTAAGATGTCAGCAATGATATTAGATTATGACTATTATAGAAAAATATTTAATATTAATTGAAACGAAAAAAATGACATTTTATCTACAAAATAAAATTTTTTTCAAATAATTATTGACTTTTTTTTCAAAATATTGCATAATAAAGTATGTTCTTATTTACGAAAATTCGTTTAAGAACATATTTTATTTTTTAGGATGTGATATGTATGAGAACTGTAGGCACCGTTGTAAGGGGAATAAGAACCCCAATTATTAAAACAAATGATGATTTAAGCACTATAGTTGTAGAATCATTATTAAGAGCAAAAGAAAGCGAGGGCTTTGAATTTAGAGACAGAGATGTAGTTGCTATTACAGAAGCTGTAATTGCCATTGCAGAAAACAATTATGCAACAGTTGATGACATTGCAAAAGACATAAGAAAAAAATTTCCAAGTGGAGATATTGGACTTATTAACCCAATATTAAGTAGAAATAGATTTTCTATTCTATTAAAGGGAATTGCAAGAGGTTGCAAACATATAACAATGCAACTAAGTTTTCCAAATGATGAAGTTGGAAATGGAATACTTGATGAAGATTTAATGTATGAAAGTAATTATAACTTAAACTCAGTTATTAGCGAAGAAGAATACAATAAAACATTTGGCAGTTATTTACATCCTTTTACAGGAATAAATATGGTAGAATGTTATAGAGAAATAATAGAGAAAGAAGGTTGTAAAGTAGATTTCGTATTTAGCAACAATATAAAAACAATACTAGAATACAACAAAGACATATTAGTAGCAAACATCCATACAAGAAAACACGTAAAAAGAATATTAAAAGAAAACGGAGGAAATATAGTTCTTGGACTAGATGAAATTTTACAAGAATCAATAGACGATAGTGGGTATAACCCATTATATGGTTTACTTGGTTCAAATAAATCAACTGAAGAAAGAGTAAAACTATTTCCAAGAAATCCAGAAAAAGTTGTAAGAGAAGTAAAGGAAAAATTATCAAAATATACAGATAAAAATATAGAAGTAATGTGCTATGGAGATGGAGGTTTTAAAGATCCAGTTGGAGGAATTTGGGAACTAGCAGATCCTGTAGTATCACCAGCATATACAGAAGGATTAGAAGGAACTCCAAATGAACTAAAACTAAAATATTTATCTGATAATAAATTTGCAACACTAAGAGGAGATGAACTAAAGGAAGCGTTAGTAAAAGAAATTAAAAATAAAGATAAAAACCTAAAGGGAAAGATGGAAACCCAAGGAACAACACCAAGGAGGTTGACAGATTTATTAGGGTCACTTTCAGATTTAACCTCAGGTAGTGGAGATAAAGGAACTCCAGTAGTGTTTATTCAAGGATATTTTGATAATTTATCAAATGAGTAATAAATAAAAAAATAATTGTGTTGAATTTTGTTCAACACAATTTTTTTGTTTTATAGTTTAAAAGAATGTGGCAATAAATCATCAATATGATAAATCAGAGCCTCATCATTTTCATTAAGTAGGAAAATTTTAAAATCTTTATCTACGAATTCGTGCATAAATTGTCTGCAATATCCACAAGGAGAGCAATTGCCTAAAGAACTTATGTCAGGACCAGCACAAACAACAATGTAATCAAAATCACGTTCACCCTCCGAAATGGCTTTTGAAAAAGCAACCCTTTCAGCACAAATAGACATTATGCCATCATTTTCAATATTACATCCAGAATAAACATTTCCATTCTTGCACACCAAAGCAGCACCAACATAATAACTAGAATAAGGCGCATAAGCATTTTTACGAACTGTTTTGGCAATTCTTATAACTTCATCTAAACCCATAAAAAACCTCACTTTCAAATTACTTATAATATACTATATAAATCTAAAAAAAGCAATTGAAAAATAATAAAATATACCGTATAATAAAAGGCAAGGAGTATACAAAATGAGAATTAGAAATAAACCCTGGGCAAAGGAAGAGCTAGCTGCAAGTAAATTTTATGTACAAAAGCCAGAAAATAATAAAGGGCATTGGAAAGAAGTATTTAAAAATCCAGAAAATTCAATTCATTTAGAATTAGGCTGTGGAAAGGGATACTTTGTAAAAAAAGCAGCAAAACAAAATCCAAAAATAAATTATATAGCAGTAGACTTAATAGATACAATATTAGGAATAGCAAATAGGAATATAATTGAGGAATTCAAAAGTCAGGAAATAGAGAACATAGCCTTAACAAGATATGACGTTGAAGCAATAACGAACATATTAGATAAAACAGACAACATAGAAAGAATATACATAAATTTTTGCAATCCTTGGCCAAAACCAAGACACAAAAAAAGAAGATTGACACACACAAGACAACTAGAAAAATATAAGCTGTTTTTAAAACCAAAAGGGGAAATATATTTCAAAACAGATGATGATGAACTATTTAAAGAAAGCCTAGAATATTTTAAAGCAGAGGGGTTCGAGCCAATAAAAATAACATACAATCTAAATGAAGAACCAAACTTTTGGGAAAACATAGAAACAGAACACGAAATAAAATTTAAAAAAGCAGGTATAAAAATTAAAGCAGGAATATTTAAATTGAAATAATGCCCTACAAAATAAAAAAGTGATTGACAAAGCAAGAAAAAATGATATATACTAAAAATATAAGAACAA
>USJO01000009.1 GCA_900555075.1 uncultured Clostridium sp. | reverse complement strand
TTTCGAAATAAATATATAATTGCTTGTAGTAACTAGCCAAACGCAGGAGTTTTGTATTTAGAGAAAATCGAAGACCCCCGAATATCTTCGTTAGGCGTATCCATCGTGGGTTCGATTTTAAATAAATGCAAAAGCTCCGACGAGATTTGGCGGACTCTACAGTAGTAACTTGACTTTTAATTTAATATTATTAAATTAATTTCTAACTTTTTTACACAAAACAAAAAGAGACGGACTTTATCCATCTCTTATATATATGTTTAATAAAGCATATGTAGATATGCTTATTTTATCTTCTAATAAACATAATGTGTGTGTGTGTGTGTGTGTGTGTGTACAGCCCCAAGGGTTTCAGCTTCTGCTTTATTCATATTCTCCTCCTTTGTTACTCATCAAATAACCAATATTTGTTCTTATATTTTTAGTATATATCATTTTTTCTTGCTTTGTCAATCACTTTTTATTTTTTTATTTCCTACATTTAGTGTGTTATATCTATTGTAAACCTATATTGGAGAAAAAATCTCCAAACTTTATCTATCTCTAGTTTTCTCAAGTAACCCTTCTTGAATTACTTAGTTTATCTTATTATTCCTTTTTCTATCATTTTCTTTAGTGTTTCTATAAACATTGCATGTGACCAACCTAAGCCTATTACCCAATCTGGTTGCATTGTGCTGTTGTTTATTTGCTCTGCTAGGAAGCCGTGCTTTGTACTTGTTTTGATTACAAAGTCAAAACATTCTTTGGCCTTTTGCTTTTCTCCATTTTCTAAATAGTAATCTGCCATCCATAGTGTAGCTATTATCCAAGGGTTTCCTTTTCTATAATGGTCTCCTTCGAATCTTTTATATCCTCCGGTATATGTTCTTAACGTCATATTTATTCTTTCTACTGTATTTAGTATTTTTTTCTCTTTTGGTGTGAATATTGCAAATGGAATCACTGTTCCTAAAATGCTTATGTCTATGTTTCTATCTTCTAAGTTTCTTACAAAGCTTTTTTTTGTTTCGTCATAGAAGTTTGTTAGTATGAATTCTTTTAGTTTTACATTTAGTTTTCTTAGTTCTTCTTTTTCTTTGTTTACGTTTTCTTGTTTTACTCTGTTTTTTGTAAACTCTTCTTTTAATTTTTCGTAAATTTTTATCATTGTATCGAAGCTTGCAAATATGCTTGCTATTGAGTATAAGCTCACTCCTTCATGCATTTCCCACAAATCATAGCCTATTCCACATTTATTTGTTTTTTCGAATATGTCATTTACATATTTTTTTAAAAAGGTTATAGCTTTTTCGCACATTTTTAAGTTGTCTTTTAAAAACTTTTTATCTTCTGTTACTTTGTGGTGATTATATACTCCAAATATAACTGAGGCTGTTTCATCTATTTGGTATCCCCAACATGGTGCTAGTCTTCCATCTGTAAAGAAGCGTTGCTCCCACATTCCATTTCTGCTTTGTGTATTTTTGCAGAAAATTTTATAGAATTTTTCTACTTCTTTTTTCATTTTTAATATGTCCATTGCATTTGTAATAAAGACTGCATCTCTTGGCCAACAATAGTTATATCCACCACATTGGTTCAACTTTTCGTCTACCTCTATTGCTGCTGAGATTCCTCCCGTTTCACTATTTATTAATAAAGAATATAGAAGTATTGTTCTTATATAAATTTGCTTTATTTTTCTGTTCTTTGGAGTTTCCGATAAGTCTAGCTCTATTCCGTTATGATCTTTTACATATTTCCTCCAATATTTTTTTACCGCCTCATATTCTGTTTTAAAGTCTATTTTTCTTATTCTGTCTATTGTTTTTTCTAAGTTATCTAGTCCATTCTTACTTTCTTCTATATAGATGTATAGCTCAAACTCTCGTGTTTCATTTGGTTTTAAAGTGCCTAAATCGTAGCTGATACTTGAATCTTCCGACATTCCAATGTAATCTTTATCCCCAATTTTTCCTTCTAGAATGTTTGCTTGGGTATTATTTATTTGTGAACTTAATAACTTTTCCTTTGAGAATGTACATAATGTGTATTCATAGTTGTATTGCATTAATGCATCGTTTTTGCACATTCCACTTACTCTATTTTCTGGTAAGGAAATTAGTCCGGAGTGTACTAGAAAGTTTAGTTTTAAGTCAATTGTGTTTTCATTTATAAATTTGTATTTTCTAATAATAATGTTTTCTTTTATTGATGCATAGTCTGTTTGCATTATTTTTAAATTAAAATATGTGTTTAGTATTTCTGTTTTGAGTATGTTTGTTTCTTCTTCATAGTATTGTGAATATACATTGTTTATGTCTTGATGTAGATATACTATCCCTGAATCGTTTATTTTTAGTCCGATATGGAAGAAGTCTACCATTTGCTTATAGTCTCTATTTGGATAAAGTAATCTTATCATTTCTCCATGTTTTGTAAAGCTTGCTATTATATTTTGATTTCCGATTATTGCATCATTAAAATATTTTTCCATTGTAGAGTTCTCCTTTATGAAATTATTTTTACAATCTGCTGTTCAAGTTCTTTTATTTTATTGTTAATTTCAGCTATTTCTTCATCTTTTTTATCTTCATCAGATATATCTTCTTTTATCATCTTAGACATATCTTCTAATTCTTCTTTTAAAGTTGATAGTCTATCCATTACTTCTAGTCTTAAATATTTATATTGATCCTTTGGTTCAACTTTTGATACTACTTTTATTCTATCTGTTAATTCATAGTTTTCTCCATAGTCTGGTATTGTTACCGGTATTTTGGTTGTTTCTATTAATTTTTCTTTTAATACCCTTTGGGCCTCTGGTTCTCCATGTACTAGGAAGATGTTTTTTGGTTTTGTTATAAATGAATAGACAAAATTTAAAAGCCACTCTTGGTCTGCGTGTCCTGAATATCCTTCTATATATTCTATTCTAGCATTTACAGCTATTTCTTCTCCAAATATTTTTACTTTTTTCTCTCCTGATACTATTTTTGCTCCTAATGTTCCTGGTGCTTGGTATCCAACAAATATTATTGTGTTGTTTGGATTCCATAGGTTATGTTTTAGATGATGTTTTATACGTCCTACTTCGCACATACCACTTGCTGATATTATGATGTGTGGACGTGGATCATCATTTAAAGCCTTTGATTCTTCTGCTGTTTGTGTAAATTTAAGTCCTGGAAATTCCAATGGGTTGTCTCCATTCTCTATTTCATTTCTTACTTCTTCTTCAAATAAATTCATATTTTGTTTAAATACCTCAGTTGCTGATATTGCTAGCGGGCTATCTACATATACTGTAGCTTTCATTAAGGTTTCATATTTCTTTAAGAATTCTTCGTCTGTTCTTTGTTCTTTTAGTTTGTTTATTTCATATAATATTTCTTGTGTTCTTCCTACTGCAAACGATGGTATTATTACATTTCCTCCTTTATCTAGTGTCTCTGAAACTATATCTAGAAACATTTCTGCCTTATCATCATTTCTATTATGAAGTCTGTTACCATATGTTGATTCCATTACCAAATAATCTGCATTGTCTATCATTGTTGGAGAATCTAATAGTGGAATATCATTGTTTCCAAGGTCTCCTGTAAATACTATCTTTTTTGTTTCTCCATTTTCTTTTACCCATACTTCTATTATACTTGACCCTAACATATGTCCTGCATCATTAAATCTTATGCTTATATTTTCATCTAGTTCAATAATTTCATCATATGAAGTTGGTTTGAATAACTTTAAACAATCTATTGCATCTTGTGCAGTATATAATGGTGGAAGTTCTGGCTTCCCTACTCTTGCTCTTTTCTTGTTTTGCCACACGTTTTCCATTTCTTGTATATGTCCACTATCTGGAAGCATTATTGAACACAAATCGCAGGTAGCTTTTGTTGCAATAATTGGTCCACGATATCCATCTACATATAGCTTTGGTATTCTTCCTGAATGGTCTATATGTGCGTGTGTAAGTAGCATAAAGTCTATTTCATTTATATCAAATAAAAAATCTGAATAATTTTCTCTTTCCTCTTTGGCTTTACCTTGATATAGTCCACAATCTACTATTATTTTCTTGCCAGCACCTTCTAGCAAAAAGTTTGAACCTGTAACTGTTTTTGTTGCTCCTAAAAAAGTAATATTCATAATTTTCAATCCTTTCATATAAAAACTTTGATTTTTCTATTATATTTAACATTCAATTCTTCTATTGTTGGTATTTCTAGCGTTTTCGACATATTTTCTTCATCATAAATTTCTAGTAACATTGTTTTTTCCTTTTTTATAAACTTAAAATATATTTTTTCTAAGTCTATAATATCTGTTTGCAAAATGTTTTTTATTATATCATAATTTTCTTTAATGTTTCTACTGAAAATTGTTATTATCTTTTCTTTGCATGCTTTTGTTATTATCATTTTTTGTATTTTGTTTATATCTATTATATCTTTTACTTGCTTGTCATTTGAAACATAGATTAGTCCATAATATCTTATTTTGTATATTAGTTTAGTTATGCTTTCTTTTTCTCCTGCAGCTTCAATTTGTTTCTTTATTGCTTCACATACTAAATTTAGTAATTCTTTTATTTTATCACCATATATATTTTCTTGTTTAGATTTTAGTTTTATCTCTTTTAATAATATTAATTTATTTTCAATTTTTATCTTAGTTTTGACAAAATTTAATGGTTCCATCTTTTTGCTACATTCATCAAGTTTCTCTATTAAGTCTTCTCTTTCTTTTTCTAGCACTTCAACTAAATCGCTTAAACTAAATATTCTATGGTTCATATCTAATACTTCGTTTCTAGTTATAAACTCTTTTTTAAGAAGTCTATCATTATTAATTATGCTATCTCTTTCTTTAATTTCATCTGAGATTTCTTTTTTCTTTTTCCTTAGTTTGTCTAAATATTCTTTTTTGTTGTCTAACTCATTAAATTGTTCTTGCAGTTGTTTTTGTATTTTTATTAATCTTTTTTCTTCCTCTCTTTTTTGCTTTATAATATTTAATATTGATACTTGACTTATTACTTTTAAAAGTTTTTCTGCAAGTTCTGCTTTATATTTTTCTTCTAATTTTTCTACTAATATTGATATATTATCTTGATTTGGATTTTCTTGCCATGTAATTAGTAAATCATTTCCCACAAGAATTCTTAATGTCTGATAAATTAAATTTATATCTAAATTATCTATATCTTCTGTTACAATGTTCCAAGACCATCCATCAAAATCTCTAATTACTTCATTTGATGCAATACTGTATCCTTGGTTCAGAGCTTCTTCTATTGCTGGTTTTATAATCTCATATTGTTCAAATACTTTAAATTTTTGTTGCTTTATTTGATATATTTCATATAGTATTTTTTGAGTATTTAAGTATGTTATAATTTTTTTTTCTTCTATAATACATTTACTTTCTCTAGTTTTTACTATTTCAATTTGTTCACAATCTTTTTCTATTATTTCTAAGATTTCCTCTAGGGTTTCTTTTTTTGTTTTTGTATCTTTATTTACAGTACTATAATCATCATAAGCATTTTCTACCTTATAGAGCATACTTAATAATAAATTTTTAGTATCCTCAGAAAAATCTTTTTTAATCAAAATCTTTTCTAGTTGATTATTGTAATTTTTTATATTCAATTTCGAAATAAGATTTTCTTTTTCCAATTTCATCCCCTCGTTATTTATTTGTAATTTTTAAATAAATAAGCTAAATATCTTGCCTGTTACCCACATCATTCCACTTAATACATAAGTACATATTATTGATATTATATCTGTATAAAATACTATGAAAAATACTATTATAGATAATATAAATTGATTCCTTATCATCCAATCTCTAGCTTTATATGGTAAGAAGTGAAATAAAACCTTTGAACCATCTAGTGGATAAATTGGTATTAAATTAAATACCCCTAATCCTATGTTTACTGATATAACTGATATTAAAATGCTTGCTATTACATTAGTTGTAGTTGTTATTGTTGTTACTGTTAGCCCATATATTGCATATATTATTAAAAATAAAAAAGCTAATATTAAATTCATTATAGGCCCAGCAGCTGCAACTATCGCCTCTGCTTTTGTTAAAGAATATTTCCCATTGAAATTTCTTGGGTTTATTTGCACAGGTTTTCCCCATCCAAAGCCTAATAAAACTAAACATATTATTCCTACTGGATCTATATGACTCATTGGATTTAGATTTAATCTGCCTTGAAGTCTTGGTGTGTCATCTCCTAATTTAGTTGCAATCCATGCATGTGCAAATTCATGAAAGGTCATTGCAACAATAACTCCTGGTAAAGCATATATTATTCCTTCTATGCTTCTTTGTCCAAGGATTACATTTATCAGCGCCATTATTCCTAATATTATGAATAAGGTTTTTCTATCTACATTAAACATTTGTCTTCTCTCCTTATAAATAAATTTCGTATTTTCTACTAAGTTTTTGATTATTATATACTAAAAATTATAGTTTGTAAATATCAATTTTTTTATTACATTTTATTTATAATATACTATATAATAATAAATTGCAATAATTTTTTATTATTTTTCCCAATTTTCCTTTACAAATTTGTTTCTTTAATATACAATATGTATGTGATAATTATGTTTAAATTTGTGTCAAATAATGAAAAAGAAACTAAGGATATTGGCTTTAATTTAGCCTCTAAATTAAGAGAAAAAACCGTTGTAATATTAATAGGTGATTTAGGTAGTGGCAAGACAAAATTAATTGAAGGCTTTTTAAGTTTTTTTGGTTTAGAGGAAGAAATATCTAGTCCTACTTTTACTATTGTAAATGAATATTCTAAAAATGATTTAAATATATATCATTTTGATTTATATCGATTGGAGAACCTAGATGAGTTCTATGCTATTGGTGGTACAGAGTATTTTAATAATGGCATTTGTTTAATTGAGTGGGGAGAAATGATTGAACCTATTTTAACTCAATATATTAAAATTAATATTTCTAAAGATGAGAAAAATGAAAATATTAGATATATAAATATAGAAAATATATAAAAAGCCTCTTTAGCACTAGTTGGAACCGATAGGTGAATTTTTATGAAAGGAAAATTGCTTTATGATTATTTTGGCTATTTCAACCTCAAGTAGTAATGCTTCTGTTTCTTTACTTGAGGATGATAAATTAATTAAGGAATTGAATATTTCAGACCAAAGAACTCATTCTGAAAAGCTTATGCCACTTATTGAAGAATTGTTCAAAACTACTAACCTTCAGCTTTCTCAAGTTAATTTGATTGCTTGTGATATTGGACCTGGTTCCTTTACAGGAATTAGAATAGGTGTTGCTTCTGTTAAAGCTATGGCAGAAGCAAAGGAAATTCCAGTAGTTGGAGTATCTTCTTTGGAGGCTTTGGCTTACAATGTTAGAGGTTTTGATTATATCTGTTCTATTATTGATGCTAGAAATAATCAAGTGTATAGTGCAATTTTTAATAAAAATTATGAATTGATTTCTGATTACTTTGCAGATAATATTAATAATTTAACTAGTATTTTTAAACAATACAAAAATATGGCTTATGTTGGTGATGGCTTAAAACTTTTAAATAATTCTTTTGAGTTTGATAATAATATATATAGTAGAAATGTTGGACTTGCTGGATACAAAAAGTTTTCACAAGGTTTGTATACTGATGCAGATAATCTATCTGTTATGTATCTTCGTCCTTCTCAAGCTGAAAGAATGAGGAATAATAATGGAAATATGTAATATGACGTTAAATGATTTTAATGAAATAGAGCCTATATATAACTTGGAATTTGATGATTTTTGGAAACCACTTAATTTAAAGTCAGAGCTTGAAAATATTACTTCTAAATATATTGTTGCAAAGGAAGGTAATACAATTGTTGGCTTTGCTGGTATTTGGTTTTCTGTTGATGATGCGCATATTACAAATATTGTAGTACGTAAGGATTTTAGGAATAAAGGCATTGGAAGTTTACTACTAGAAAGACTTATAGAACTCGCCAAATGCAAAACTGCTTTTACTTTAGAAGTAAATGTAAAAAATAAAATTGCCCAAAAGTTATATTTAAAATATGGTTTTGAAATTTTGGGAATTCGTAAAAAATATTATGATGGCATTGAGGATGCCTATATTATGACACTTCACTTTACTTAATAAAGAATAATTTTTATAAGGAGAGATACGAATGAAAAAGAATGAATTAAATTATAAGGATTTAAAAAATTTGTGTAATCCGGATGTATTTGATTTTGAAACTACAGAAGAACTTGATAATGTTGGTTTGGTCTATGGTCAGGAAAGAGCTGTTGCTGCATTGAAATTTGGGCTTAGCATTAATACCAAAGGATATAATCTTTATGTTGAAGGACCTGCCGGTGTTGGAAAAACGATGTATTCAAAAGAATATATTTCTGAGATAGCTACTAAACAAAATACACCCGATGATTGGTGCTATATTTATAATTTTGAAAATCCAAATGAACCAATTGCAGTATCACTTCCTGCTGGTGAGGGAAGAGTTTTTGCTCAAAATATGGATTCACTTATTGAGGATGTGAAAAAATATTTAAAAAGAACCTTTAACAATGAAGATTTCGAGAAAGAAAAAAAGTTAATAAAACAAAAATATGAAGAAAAACGTGAAAGGTTGCTTGATAATTTAAATAAAGAAACTTTAAAAAATAACTTTCAAGTTAAGGCTGCTCCAAATGGTATATATATGTTGCCCGTATTTGAGGGTAAAGCTCTTGATGAAACCGAGTTTGAAAAACTAGATGATAAAATTAAAAGTGGATATGAGGAGAAGTCTACTATTGTTCAAGAGCAAATTATGCAAGTAATTGGTCAATTGAAATTAATTGAAAAAGAATCTGAAAAGAAGATTGATGAATGGCAATCTAATATTGCTCTTCTTACTATAAATGCATATATAAACCCAATTAGGGCAAGTTATAAGAAAAACACTAAAATTGTAAATTTCTTAGATAATGTAAAAAAAGACATATTAAAAAATATAATTCACTTTATAGCTGAGGAAACTAATAATAATCCTGCACCACAAGCCCCAAGGCCTGAAATGGTTAAACCTTGGCTAAATTATAGAGTAAATTTATTTGTTGATAACAGTAATACAACTGGTAGCCCTGTTATAATGGATTCAAATTATTCTTATCAAAATTTGTTTGGTAAATTAGAGTATGAGAATCAATATGGTATGCTTAGAACAGACTATACAATGCTAAAACCTGGTATTATTCATAAAGCAAACGGTGGTTATTTAATACTACAAGCACAAGATTTGCTTGTAAATCAGCCTTGCTATGATGCCTTAAAAAAAGCTCTTTCAATAAAAGAAGCAACTATAGATAACAATATGGAGCAACGTTCTGCAACAGTAATGATTTCATTAAAACCTGAACCAATTCCACTTAATTTAAAAGTAATCCTTATTGGTGATGCAAACATTTACCACACTTTACTTTCATTGGATCCAGACTTCAAAAAGTTGTTTAAAATTAAAGTGGAATTTGAAGAGTCTGCTCCTAGAAATGAAGATACAATGCTAAAACTTGCAAAGTTTGTTCATAGCTATTGTGAAAAAGAAAATTGTCTACCACTAGATAGAGTTGCTATGGCTAAGGTTGTGGAATTTGCTTCTAGGTTATCAGAGGATAAAGATAAATTATCTACACATTTTAATGAAATTGGTGAAATAGTTTCAGAAGCATCGACTTGGGCAAAACTTTCAAGAAAAAAGCTTGTAACTGTTGACTATGTGACAAAAGCATTAGATAAACGAATTGAAAGAGTAAAGAAATATGACCAAAAGTATACTGAATTAATAGAAGAAAATTCTTTACTTATAGATACCGATGGCTATAAAGTTGGAGAAATTAATGGTTTAACTGTTTTAACAATAGGCGACTATTCATTTGGAAAGCCTACAAAGATAACTGCAAATACATTTATGGGAAAAGCTGGGGTTATAAATATCGAAAGAGAAACTGAAATGTCTGGTTCTTCACATTCAAAAGGTATATTAATACTTAGAGGATACTTTGGAGAAAAATTTGCACAAAACTTCCCTTTATCATTAACTGCAAGTCTTTGCTTTGAGCAACTATATAACGGAGTTGACGGTGATAGTGCTTCAAGCACAGAATGTTATGCAATATTATCTAGTCTTTCAGATATGCCTATAAAACAGTCACTTGCAGTAACAGGTTCTGTTAATCAAAAAGGTATAATTCAACCTATTGGTGGAGTTAATGAAAAAATAGAAGGATTTTATAGTATATGTAAAATGCGTGGTTTAAATGGTGAACAAGGTGTAATAATACCTATACAGAACGTACGTAATTTACATCTATCTGATGATGTTATCAATAGTGTAAAAGAAGGTAAATTCCACATTTATGCTGTTTCTACAATTGATGAAGGAATTGAAATACTAACAGGTGTACCTGCTGGAAAACAAACAAAATCTGGCACTTACCCTGCTGGAACTATAAACTATTTAGTTTATGAGAAGTTAAAGAAATATTATGAAAATAGCAAAGAAGTAAAATAAAAAATAGGCTAAGATTTTTCTTAGCCTGTATTTTTATATCTATACCTCTCCTGGCATTTCTGGTTCTGTTTTTACAAGATAACAAGATGAACCATCTTCTGCATTACTTATTGAATAACCTGCTTTATTCACAGCTTCAACAATTTGAAGAATTTCTTTATTGCTTTCTAAAACTTTTTGTAAATTTTTATGTGATGAGTATATTGCAATTCCAAGTGCAATTACTAATAATATAATTATAACTAAAAGAATTTTACTTAGTTTATTCATAAAACCCCCTCCTTCTTATGTGTAATTTTACCACAAACGCAAAACAAAGTCAAAAAAATGTTGATAACATTTCTGTTACCACTTCAGGCAATGACAACTTTTTCTATATTTTCATAAAGAAAATGCTTAATTATTATATTGCATTTATCCACAAATGTCAATTGTTTTTCGCGTTTTTTTTTGGAATTTTTTGGAAATTATGTTCTTGTAGTTGAAAACAGATAAAAAAAAATAGGCTAAGAAAAATCTTAGCCTGTATTTTTTACTTCCTTGCTCTTCCATCTAATGTATCTAAATTATCTAATGCCTTTCCTGTTCCTAATGCAACACAAGATACTGCATCTTCTGCAATCATTACATTTATACCGGTCTCTTCTTGTAGTAGTTTATCTAGACCATCTACTAAACAGCCTCCTCCTGTCATATATATACCTCTATCTACTATGTCCGCTGCAAGTTCAGGTGGGGTTCTTTCTAAAACTGAATGTACCGCTTCTACTATCAGCATTGATGGTTCTACTAATGCCTCCATCATTTCACTTGAGTATATTGTTGCAACTTTTGGCAGTCCTGTCATTAAGTCTCTTCCTTTTACCTCCATTTGCATATCTTGAATTTTTGGATATACACATCCTATGCTTACTTTTAAATCTTCTGCTGTCCTTTCGCCTATCATCATATTGTGTTTTCTTTTTATATATTTTACTATTGCTTCATCAAATTTATCTCCAGCAACTTTAATTGATGTACTTACCACTGAACCTCCTAGTGAAATTACTGCAATATCAGCTGTTCCTCCTCCTATATCCACTACCATATTTCCACATGCCTTTGATATATCTATTCCTGCTCCTATTGCTGCTGCTATTGGTTCTTCTATTAGATAAACTCTCCTTGCTCCGAGCTGTTGTTGCTGCATCTATTACTGCTTTTTTTTCTACCTCTGTAACTTGAGAAGGTATACATATCATAATTCTTGGTGAAAACATTGATTTACCACACGCTCTTGTAATAAAATGTTTAAGCATTTTCTCTGTAACTGTATAATTTGAAATTACTCCATCTTTTAAAGGTCTTGTTGCAACTATGTTTCCTGGTGTTCTTCCAAGCATTCTTCTTGCTTCTGCACCTACTGCTAAGACTTCACCTGTTTGATTGTTTACAGCCACAACTGATGGTTCTCTTAATACAATTCCTTTTCCTTTAGCATATGCAATTACTGTTGCTGTTCCCAAATCAATTCCTATATCTTGTCCAAATCCAAACATTATTATCTTCCCTTCTGCTTCATATTACAAATATGTTACAATTATATTACAAAAATACAAAAATATCAACAATTATTTACAAAATCTATGATTTCCTATTACAACTGTTACAGGTCTTGACCATATCCATCCATTTGTAGCAGTATTTGGATTGAAATAATATATTGCTCCATATGTTGGATCCCAACCATTTAAAGCATCTCGAGCTGCTGATATTGCTGTTTGATTAGGAGCTAAATTTATTTGTCCATCTGCCACCACAGAAAAAGCACCTCTTTCATATATTACTCCTGCCACACTATTAGGAAAAGATGGGCTTTTTACTCTATTTAATACAACTGCTGCAACGGCTACCTGACCTGAATAAGGTTCGCCTCTAGCTTCTGCATATACTAGATGGGCTAATAAATTTAAGTCTGAATTTGAAGCTGTTCCTCCTTTATTATTAGTTGCTCCTGTAATTCCCATGGCTGCAAGTGTCTTTGGTCCTGCAATTCCATCGACTGTTAGGCCATTTTTGGATTGAAACCATTTTACTGCTTTTAAAGTTTGTGAACCATAAATTCCATCAACACTTCCATAATAATAACCCCATCTTTTTAGTTTTGTTTGTATTTGCCTTACCTCATTACCTCTTGAACCATACTTTGACAAGGCTTCAACATTGTTTAAATCCTCCCTAATATATACATTATATAAAATAAAAGCTCCTATAGACATAACTAACAAAATTATTGGAATAACTTTTCTTTTTAGCATAAATAAACCACCTTTTGGTATTATTTACACAAAGGGTGGGTTTTATACATTATTCAAATTTCTCTTCTTCAACTTTATCATCTTTTTTTACTAATACAGTAATCTTCTTTTCTGCCTCTTCCAAAATCTCATTACATTTTTTTGATAGGTTAATTCCCTCTTCAAATTTTTTTATAGAATCCTCTAGATTTAAATTTCCACTTTCCAATTCTTGAACTACCTTTTCTAATTGCTCAATATTCTCTTCAAAATTCATATTCCCTTGTATGATATATTTAATAACTTAAATAATCATATACTCCTTTCTTTATTTATTTTTACATTAGTATTTTGTATAATTTAAGATGTGGTAACTGTGGTTCCTTGATTTTCTTTATGATTTTGACTATTTTAAGGAGTGTAGTGTCCAACTCATTCCCATTTTTCAGTTATTCCTTTTTCTAAATTTACTAAATACCAAGCTTTTGCATTTGTTGTACTTTTTTCTCTTACACATATTATAAGCTCATCATTTTCGTTTTTTCCATCTTCTGCAAAGTATACTGAATTATCTTCTCCCCAGTCTTTTTTTACTAATTCAATAGCTTTTTCTAAATCTGTTTTTGGCTTTTCCTCTTTATTTTCCTGAGGCGTTTCTACAATATTATTTACATTTGTTTTCTCTTCTACTTTATTGTTTATTTCATTTTTTGTATTATTTTCTAATTTACCTGAAGTAGGTACTGTTGGATTTTCATCTAGTCTTTTTCCAATAAATATACCTAGTCCTATTACTAACACAATTGCAATTGTAAAAATTAATACTCTTTTCATATTTTCCTCCTTTTCTTTGAAGGCTTCGAATGTAAAGCCTTTCTATACAATATTTATTTGTTTTTTATTTGTTTTGTTTTACATTTATTACCTTTGCTTCTATATGTCCATCTTCTAATCTTATTCTTATTTCATCATTTTCTTTAACTTCTTTTATACTTTTTATAACTTTTTCATTATGTTCTGTTACACTATATCCTCTTGTTAGTGTTTTTAAAGGGCTTAAAGTATCTAATCTTGTAAAATAGTTTCCTGCTTTACTTTTGCTTTCTGCAAGTTTTTTTTGTATTTCACTTTCTAATACCTTTATTTTACTATCTATGTATACATATTTTTCATTTATCTTTTGCATTGGTTGTTTAAATATTCGTGAGCTTATTACTTTTTCATATCTTAGCTTTATTACTTCTACCTTTTTATTTAATGCTTGTTTGCATCTTTGCTGATATGCCTCTATTTTTTTTTGCATTTCATATACATCTGTTTGTGCAAGTTCTGCTGCTGCAGATGGTGTTGGTGCTCTTAAATCGGCCACAAAGTCTGCTATCGTAAAATCAGTTTCATGTCCTATTGCTGATATTATTGGTATTTGAGATTCGTATATTGCCCTTGCAACGATTTCTTCATTAAATGGCCACAAATCTTCTATTGAGCCTCCTCCTCTTGCTAAAATTATTACATCTGAAATGTTTTTTTCATTCATAAACCTAATAGCTTCTACTATTTTTGTTTCTGAACCTTTGCCTTGTACTGGTATTGGATATAGTTTTATGTTTACATTTGGATTTCTTCTTGTTGATACATTTATTATATCTCTAATTACAGCTCCTGTAAGGGAGGTAAGGACTCCAATTGTTTTAGGCATTAATGGTATTTTCTTTTTGTGAGACTCATTAAATAATCCTTCTTCTTCTAATTTATTTTTTAACCTTTCGTATTCTCTATATAAATCTCCTACACCATCCTCCTCCATTGCTTTGCAATATATTTGGTATGAACCACCTGCCTCATATACAGCAACTGTGCCAAATACAAATACCTTCATTCCATCTTTAGGTATGAAATTTAAAGTAGTTGTTGATGATTTAAACATAACACATTTTATTAAAGACTTTTCATCCTTTAATGTAAAATACATATGTCCAGTATAGTGATGTTTAAAATTTGAAATTTCACCCTTCACATATACATAATTTAAATATTCATCCCCATCTACTTTATCTTTTATATATTTATTTAATTCGCTTACAGTTATTGCTACTGGTCTCATAGGTTCTCCTTAACAACATTTGCCAAAACTCCATTTATAAAATTCGCTGAATTATCTTCACCATATGTTTTTGCAAGTTCAATAATTTCATTTATGGCTACTTTATATGGTACTCCAGCATATAGCATTTCATATATAGATAGTTTTAATAATGCTATGTTTATTTTTGAAATTCTTTCTAACTTCCATTCTGGTTTTAATTTGCTTGATATTGTTTCTTCTATGTTTTGCTCATTTGCCTTCACACCTTTTACTGTTCTTCTTATATATTTTTTTGCATTCTTATCCTCAATATTATTATTTTCTAAAAATATTTCTATGCTTTCTTCATTAAATTTTTTTTGTATTTCTAGTTCATATATTAGCATAAAGGCATATTCTCTCATTTTTGATATATTCATTTTCTAATCCTTTCACTTAAGCCTTTAGGTATTTTACCATCTATCTACTAGCCTTCTTATCCCTTCTTTAACCTTTTCTTTGTTTTGTTGAACATAATTACCAGCTAAGATACCTGCGGTTATTATTACACATCCTATTAAAAATTCGTGTATTCTAAATATTAGAAGTACGATAGCTATTAGTCCGCCAATTATTGCTCCCTTATATCTAATAATAAAATCCTTAAAATGTTCCATAGTCATCCTCCTTACTCAAAGGGTCAGAATTAATAGTGACCCATATTTTACTCTTTAACTTCCTTTCTTGCTGTATAATTCTTTATTCTAACATTTACATCTTTAACTTCTAAGTCTAATGATTTTTTAATTGTTTCTTTTATATCTTTTTGCAAGCTTATTGTTAACTCTTTAATTATTGCATCTGGATATACAAATAATGTTATAAAAATACTTACATTGTTTTCATTATCTAATTCTACCTTTGTCATAACATTTTGCGCTGTTTCATAATTTTTTACAACTGCATTACATAAACTTTCTATTGTATCTCTTGATACTAATAATTTACCATTGTCATTTTCTAATAATATTCCTTCTTTGCCACTGCTTGTACTTTTTGAATCAGAATTTAAAAAGATACACTTTATAGCTAATAATATTAATACTATTGATACTACTAATGTTATTCTTGAAGCAAGTTCTCCTGTTATTATATTTTCAACTGCCTGTACTATTAATTCTAATTCTAACCATCCTGATATTGCTAAAATTAAAGCTAATCCTTCTAATAATATTAATGTAGCAAATGCTACTAATCCAACTTTATCTAAAAACTTCATATGTTACCATATCCTTTCTTTTTTTACTTGGGTCGCAAAAGTTGCGACCCTTATATGTTTATTCTTGTGTCTCTTCAACTTCTTCATTTTTCTCATCTTTTCTTTTTTCTGCAATGTTTATCCCTTGTATATGAATATTTACGTTTGAAACTTTTAATCCTGTCATTGTTTCAACTGCTTTTTTTACTCTGTTTTGAATTTCAAAAGCTACATCAGGAATTCTAACTCCATATTCTACTATAATGTTCACATCTATCTTTGTATCTTTCTCTCCAACTTCAACTTTTATTCCCTTGGTTAAACTTTTTTTTCCAAAGATTTCCGTTATTCCACCTGCCATTGCATAAACTCCTGGAACTTCTGAAACTGCAATACCTGCAATTGATGCAACTACGTCATTTGAGATCTTTATGCTTTCATCATTTTCAGATATTATTTCTTCACTGCCTTCTGTACTTAAGTTATTTTCTTCTTCCTCCACTTTCGTACCTCCTTTGATTTGAAAAATTGATATACTTTATCTATACAAGTATATCAATTTATCTTGAATTTTACAACTATTTTTTGGAATTTTTTTTATATTTTTAGTTACCATTTAAGACTTACTACTAAAAAATTCGCCCAACGCAGGAGTTTTATATTTAGAATAAATTGAGGATCCCCGAAAAACATCGTAGGTGACTATTTTTATGTTCTTAATTCTGCTCCTAATGTTATTTGTAATTCCTTGGTTATGACTTCCATTGTGTTTTTTATTTCATCATCTGTTAAAGTTCTATCTTGTGCTCTAAAAATTAGTTCATATGCTACACTTTTTTTGTTTTCTCCTAGTTTGTCGCTTCTATATATATCAAATAGTTTGGCTCTTTCTAGGATGTTTTTTGCTTTCTTAGATATGATATTTTCTATTTGTCCTACTTCAATATCTTCATCAACTACTATTGCTATATCTCTTTCTACTGCTGGATATTTTGGTATTGGAGTATATTTTTTATTTGATTTTCCATATTTTGCAAATTTCTCTAAATCTAATACTGCATAATATACCTTTTCATTAATTCCATAGTTTTCTAAAACTTCTGGATGAACTTCTCCAAGACTTGCTATACTGTCTTTTCCTATTAGTATTTTTGCACTTTTCCCTGGATGTAAGTTTAAAGCATTTTCTCTCTCAATTTGATACCTTGCTATATTTGAAACCTGTAATATGTTTTCAATTATTCCTTTAACTATATAGAAATCTGCATTTTTTCCATATATTGCAAATGCAATTTGCTCTGTTTCTACTGGTAGTTCGTTTTGTTTAATGTTGTTTTTTTCATCTACATAGGTTTTACCTATTTCAAATAATGCTACATCTTTGTTCTTTTTGTTGTAGTTTGTTGCTATAGATTGCATTACTGTTGGCATCATTGATGTTCTCATTAAAGAATATTCCTCTCCTAATGGATTCTTTATTTTAATTGTATTTTTGCTATCCAATTTGCATTTTTCAAAATCTTTTTGTCCGATGAAACTAAATGCATACATCTCTGAAAAACCTTTTTCTACAAGTAAATCTTTTATTTTGTCTTGTAATTTTTGTAGCTTCGTTTTTGAGCCTACTGTGCTTTCTGCATTTATTAATGTACTATTTAATTTGTTGTATCCATATATTCTTATTATTTCTTCTGCGATGTCAGCTGTCATATTTAAATCTGTTCTAAAATATGGTATTTCTAATTTATCTCCTTGAACCTTTATTCCTAGTTTTGTTAATATATCTATCATTTTTTCTTTAGATATGTTCATTCCTAGTAAAGCATTTACCCTTTCTGGTTCAAATGGAATTATTTTTTGTTTTTCTTTTTCTGGATATATATCTATCTTTGCATCTACTGCTTTTCCTGCACCAATTTGTTCTGCAAGTTCTACTGCTCTGTTTATTGCGCGTAATGCTATTTCTGGTGATAATCCTTTTTCAAAACGGCTTGAGCTTTCTGTTCTTAATCCTAATTTTTTAGCTGTTAAACGAACAGAACCTCTATTAAATGTTGCAGCTTCAAATACTACCGCTTTTGTATCTTCTGTAATTCCAGAATTTAATCCACCCATTACACCTGCAACAGCTACTGGTCTTTCTTCATCTGCTATTACTAGATTATCTGTACTTAGAGTTCTTTCTATTTCATCTAGTGTTGTAATTTTTTCATTTTCTTTAGCACGTCTTACTACTATATGTTTTCCTGCAACACTTTCTATATCAAATGCATGCATAGGTTCTCCAATTTCAAGCATTACATAGTTTGTTATATCCACTATGTTGTTAATTGCTCTTACACCACATGCGTTTAGTCTCCTTTTCATCCAGTCTGGTGATGGTGCAATTTTTACATCTTTAATAATTCTTGCTATGTATCTGTAGCATAAGTCTTCTGCTTGAACATCAACTTTTAAACCTTCAATTTCATTTACTGTTTTTACTTCTTTTTCTAATCCTCTATGTGGATTTTTGAAATTTTCATTTAAAGCTATTGCAGTTTCACGTCCTAACCCTTCTATTGAGAAACAGTCTGGTCTATTTGATGTAATTTCAAAGTCTAGGATATCTTCTCTTAAATTTAATACATCAACAATATCTTTCCCCAAGAATTTTTCATATTCTTTTGGAAGTATCATTATTCCATGTTCAATTTGATCTGGATAATCTGCTAATTCTAAGCCTAATTCTGTAACAGAACACATCATTCCACAGGAATCTACACCTCTTAACTTTCCAGTTTTTATCTTAACACCACCTGGAAGTTCTGAACCATCTTTTGCAATTGGCACTATATCTCCAACCTTTACATTATCAGCACCTGTTACAATTTGAAGTACTTCTGTTTCAACATTAACCTTTGTAACTATTAGTTTGTCCGCATCTGGATGTTTTGTTATTTCTAATATTTTACCTACAACAACATTTTTTATATTATTTCCTCTTTGTTCAATTGTTTCAACCTTTGAACCTGTCATTGTTAATCTATCTGCTAATGTTTTTATATCTACATTAACATCTGTATATTCTCTTAACCATTCTACACTAGTTTTCATTTTTATTTTTCCTTTCTAACACTCTCTATTTTTATATAATTTGAAAAAGAAACAAGTATTGCAAGGCAGACAAGCAAAAAAACCGGAAACGTATAAAGATACGTTGAGGATTTTTTAGCGATGTCTAACACAGCAAGACGCCATTTGTTTTTTAAATTTAAAATTGTTTTAAAAATCTAACATCATTCTCATAGAGAAGTCTCATATCATCTATTCCATATTTTGCCATTGCAATTCTTTCTGCTCCAAATCCAAAGGCAAATCCTGAATATATGTTAGGGTCTATTCCACAATTTTGTAATACTGTTGGATGAACCATTCCACATCCTAAAAGTTCTATCCATCCTTCATTTTTACATACTCTACATCCTTTTCCTGTACATACAAAGCATGATACATCTACTTCTGCACTTGGTTCTGTGTATGGGAAGTGATGTGGTCTAAACCTAATTTCTGTATGTTCTCCTAAGCATCTTTTTGCAAACGTTTCAAGTGTTCCTCTTAGGTCTGACATTGTTATTCCCTTGTCTACAACTAATCCTTCTATTTGGTGGAACACTGGTGAATGTGTTGGGTCAACACTATCTGATCTATAAACTGCTCCTGGGCAAATTATTTTAATTGGTGGTTTTTGTTTTTCCATTACACGTATTTGTACTGATGAAGTTTGTGATCTTAATACTACATTATCATTTATATAAAATGTATCTTGTAAATCTCTTGCTGGGTGGTCTATTGGTGTGTTTAATTGGTCAAACACATAATATGTTTTTTCTATATCTGGCCCACTTGCTATTTCATATCCTAATCCTAGAAAGATATCTTTAATGTTATCAATTACACCTGTTATTGGATGGACTGAACCAATATCTGTTTTTTTACTTGGCATTGTGATATCTATTTTTTCTTTGTTTAATCTTTCATTCATAGCTTTTTCTTTTAATTCTTTTTCTTTTAATTCTATTTTAGCTTCTATCTCATCTCTAGCTTCATTTACAAATGTTCCAATAACTGGTCTTTCTTCTGGTGGAAGTATTCCCATACCTCTTAAAACTGCAGTTAACTCACCTTTTTTGCCTAAGAACTTAACTCTTACATCATTTAAATTCTGTAAACTTTCAGCTTTTTCAATTTCATTTTTTGCATTTTCTTTGATTTTTAAAATTTGGTCTTTCATCTAATTCACTCTCCATTTTTACATATTATATAGAATATCACATTTTTGCTTATTTTACAATATTTTCCTAACTTTTTTGTTTGTTTTTTTACTCTCCATATAATATTACTTTTGTTCCATTGGTTATTTTTATTCCTGCCTTTGGCACCTGGTCTGTTATTATGGTTTCTGCCTCTAGTATGCTGTTTGTTTCTATTCCTGCTTCTTTTAGAAGTTTCTTTGCTTCATAATACGTTATTCCTGTTACATTTGGCATTTCTACTATTTCTTTTATTTCCTTATCTTCTCTTGATATTTCCATATATGGTAATACTTCTCCTAAAATTTGACCTGCTACTGGTGCTGCTACACCACCTCCTTGGTGTCCTCCCTGTCCTGTCGGGTTGTATAAAATTACTACAATTACTACCTCTGGATCTTTTACATCTGCCACTCCTACAAATGACGCTATACGTTTTCCTGTGTTTACCCCATCTTCTGATGTTCCTGTTTTTCCTCCTATATTGTAGCCCTCAACCTTTGCATTTTTTCCTGTTCCTTCATCTACAACTGATTGCATCATATTAAGTATTTTATCAGCGTTTTCTTTTGATATTACTTGTTCTCCCTGTTTTATTGCTATTTGCTTTATTTCTCCTTTTTTTGTATCTATTATTGATTTTACAAGTCTTGGATTTACTGCTTTTCCTCCATTTGCAATTGTTCCAACTATTTTTGTCATATGCAAAGGTGTTATTTCAAATCTTTGCCCAAAGGAAATTGTTGCAAGTTCTACTGGTCCTACTTTTTCTTCTTTTAAAAATATGCTGTTTGCTTCGCCTGGCAAATCTATTCCAGTTCTTGTTAAAAGTCCAAATTTTTCTAAATAGCTGTAATATGTATGTATTCCCAATTTTTGTCCTATTCCAATAAATACTGGGTTACATGAATTCATTAGTGCTTGCCTTAGACTTTGTGAACCGTGTGGTCTATAATATCTCCAGCATTTTATTCTTGCTCCTGCTATTGTAATTGAGCCTGAGCAGTGAAATTCTCCTGCTCTATCTGTGTCTGTTATTCCTTCTTGTAAAGCTGCTGATGAGGTTACCAATTTAAATGTTGAACCTGGTTCATATGTATCTGATATTGCTTTATTTCTCCACATTTGTAACAGATAATTACTTTTTTCTCCTCCACTTAATGTATCCCAAACTGATTTTAATTCCTCATTGTTTATTTCATAAGGTGAGTTCAAATCATAATTTGGATATGTTGCCATTGCAAGTATGTCACCTGTTTTGGGATTCATTATTATAACATTTCCTCCATCTGTGCAAGCATTGTCTATGCAGGCCTGTTTTAGGTACTTTTCCGCTATTGATTGTATTGTCATATCAATTGTTAAAATAATATCGTCTCCATCTTCTGCTGCTATATAATCTTCTCCTTCAACCCCCATATCTGTTCCTGTCGCATCTGTAAGTTTTAAAATTTTTCCCTGCTTTCCACTCAAAATATCATCATAGTAACTTTCTAAGCCTTCAAGTCCTTGATTATCACTTCCTGTAAAGCCTATAATATTTGAAGCTAATGTGCTATATGGGTAATATCTTTTAGTATCTTCATCAATATTTATGCCTGTTGTTATATTGTTTTCAGCTAACCAAATTCTAAGTTTATCTGTTTTCTCCTTATCCACTTTCTTTACAATTATTTCTATTGATGTTTTTTTGCTTACTTTTTTTAGTGTTTTTTCATAGTCTAAATCAAATATTTCCGACAATGCTCTTGCAACTTTTTGTTTATTGTTTGCTGATATGTTTGTTGGATTTACTGAAACTGTTTCTGTGCTAGCACTTACTGCGAGTTCAATTTTTCCATTTCTATCTAAGATTCTACCTCGTTTTGGATTAATAGTTCTATTTAATGTTTGTTGACTATATGCCATTGCTTGAAGTTCTGCTCCTTGTACAAATTGTATAAAACCTATTCTTATGATTAATGCTATTTGTACTAAAAATATAATAAATAACATATTTCTTAATTTTCTTTTTCTTCCTACATCTGATATCCACATAAAAAAACACCTCTTTTGATTTTATGTAAAAAGAAGTGTTTGTATGATTTTATTATTTGAATAATTGTGTTATATAATCTGCTATTGTTTTAAATAAGCTATTATTTTCTTCTATTACTACTTGCTCTGATGCAACCTCTATGTAGTCTGTTTTTGGGAGTGTTACAAATTCTGTTTGCTTATTTGTTAATTTTTGCATTCCTAATAAATTCCTTGCTTGTTGTTCTAAATTGGTTAAATTTAAGTTACTTTCTATTGATACTTCAAGTTGAGAGTTTTCTTTTTCTATTGCTGCAAGTTCTGATTTTAAGGTTTGTACTTTTTCAAAATTCTCATCAATTTTTGCATTTCTAAAGCTTATTGCAAAAAGCAATCCAAATGCTACTATTAAGTACATTACAATTTTTGCCTTAAGTTTTAATTCCTCTTTTTGCTTCTTTACTGTATTTTCTTTATTTTGTTTTTTGGTCTGAGTTATTTTTTTATTTGGTGCATAATATGGCTCAAGTTTTCTTGGGCTTGTTTCATATTCATATCTACTATTATAGCTTCTCGCCATCTTTTGCACCTCCTTAAAATCTAAGTTTTTTACTCTATACCGTTTTTTCAAAAATTCTTAGTTTTGCACTTTTACTTCTGCTATTTTCATCCATTTCTTCCTCTGTTGGTAATATTGGTTTTTTTGTTATTATTTTGCCCTTGCTTTTGTTTCCACATACACAATATGGTAAATCTGGTGGGCATATACATTTTCCAACACTATCAGCATATGCTTCTTTAACTGCTCTGTCTTCTAATGAATGGAAGGTTATAATACACAATCTACCTCCCGCTTTTAATAAATCTATTGCACTTGTTACTGTATTGTACAATGGTTCTATTTCATTATTTACTTCTATGCGTATTGCTTGAAAGGTTCTTTTAGCTGGGTGTCCCTGAATTTGTTTTGGAACACATTTTTCTATTATTTCTACTAGTTCTGTAGTATTTTCTATCCTTTTTATCTTTCTATGTTCACATATTCTTCTTGCAATTTGTCTTGCAAATTTTTCCTCGCTGTATCTATAAATTATATCTGCTAGCTTTTCTTCTGGATAAGTATTTATTACGTCTTCTGCCGTTAGATTTTGTGTTTTATCCATTCTCATATCTAATGGACTATTTTTCATATAACTAAATCCTCTTGTTTCTTCATCTATTTGATATGATGATACACCAAGATCCAAAAGGATTCCATCTACTTTTTCTATATTTAATTTTTCTAAAATCTCTTTTATATTATCATGGTTGTCTTGTACATATATTACATTGTTGAAGTTTTTTAATGTTTCTTTTGCTTTTTTTATTGCTTCTTGGTCTCTATCTATTCCTATTAATTTCCCTGTATTTTCTAGTTTTGTTGCAATTTCAAAGCTATGTCCTGCTCCTCCTAAAGTTCCATCTACGTATATTCCATCTTTTTTAATATTTAATCCTTCTATACATTCATTAAGTAAAACAGGAATGTGTTTAAATTCTCTCATTTACTTTTAACCTCTACCTTTGGTTTATATAGCATCTAAGCAGTTGGCAAGTGTATATACCAACTGCTGTCCATTGTTTATTATTTAAATTTAAATCTTTAGTGTATATAGGTTTACTTTTGTAAATATCACAATTCATTTGTTCTATTAATAATTCTTCTTTTGTTTAATTCATTTCATCTTTAGTTTCTTAAATAAAATAATATGTGTCTTTTCTTTTTATCTTTTGTTTTTTTAATCTTTTGTTTTTTAATATTTCATCTTTAGCTCTTTATATAAACTTTTGCAAGTTATATACCTAAGTCTAAGTTTGCCATTTTTTCAGCAATATCATCTGCTTCATTGTTTTCTTTTTCACTATATTCAAGCCATTTTGATTTGCTCCAAATTTCAATTTTATTTAGCACACCAATTATTACTACCTCTTTTTCTAGTCCTGCAAATTCTCTTAAATTTCCTGCGATTAGGAATCTTCCTTGTTTATCTATTTCGCATTCCATTGCTCCTGCTAGAAAAAATCTCATTAATGCTCTGGCATCTTTGTTTGTAAGTGGAAAGGTTCTTAATTTTTCTTCAAAGTTTTGCCATTCTTTTTGAGAATATCCAAATAAACATCCATCTAACCCTTTAGTGATTACAAATTTTTCGCCAATGTCTTCTTTTAATTTTGCTGGCATTATTAATCTACCTTTTGTATCAATTGAATGTTCATATTCTCCTATTAGCAAGACTTTTCACCTCTCTTTTTGTTCTCCACTTTCTACCACTTTCCTCCACTTCGCTACCATTGTATACTATATTTTTTAAAAATGCAATAGTTTTTTGAAATTTTTTTTAAATTTTTATAAATTTGACAAAACCACTTTAAATATTATATAATTTATTATATATTTTTTTAGTGTCCTTGACCATTTTTGAGGAAGCACACACTTTAATATCATTTAAGGAGGTTTTCAGGATGATTATTTATGACAAGCGGGGAAATGATATTTTAAACGCAGGAGAAACTCGAATTGCCTTTCCAGTTAATACTGAAGGTATGAACGCTTTGGGTTTTTCAGGAATGATCTCACATCAATATTGGCCAGAGCTTGCAAATATTGGCAATTGCAAACTTGGTACTGTTATGGCTAAAAGATGTCCTAATGGTATAACCTTTTATGCATTGGTGTGCTATTCTTGGAAATTTGGATGGTTTAACACCTCTAAGATTATTCAAGAATGCTTCGATGCAATTGAAGGTGATGAGCCAATTGCTAGTATCGCATTTGGAACAAAATTTGATGAAAGGCTGTTTGGCGCACAGTTTCAATTAGTTAAAAAGGGTATGCAACTTTCTAAAAAGGAGATTATTCTTTATTAATTTTTTTAAAAAATAGTGACTAGAATTTCTAGTTACTATTTTTTTTCTGGTCCCGATGGTGGGACTCCTCTTTCAGAGCCGCGTCGCAAAATGGTCCACCGGACCATTTTCCCTCGTTTCATGCAAGCCTTAACTTGCCTGAAACTTCGGTACAGCTCCTTTTCGAGCCCCACTTTTTTAATTCTACAAAAAAAATCCTAGCTTTGCTTGGATTTTTTTCTCTGGTCCCGATGGTGGGACTCCTCTTTCAGAGCCGCGTCGCAAAATGGTCCACCGGACCATTTTCCCTCGTTTCATGCAAGCCTTAACTTGCCTGAAACTTCGGTACAGCTCCTTTTCGAGCCCCACTTTTTTAATTCTACAAAAAAAATCCTAGCTTTGCTTGGATTTTTTTCTCTGGTCCCGATGGTGGGACTCGAACCCACATGGTTTCCCGCACGATTTTGAGTCGTGTGCGTCTGCCAGTTCCGCCACATCGGGATACAAGGGCACATATGCCCTAATTATGCTTTATACGCATTTTTTGGATTTCTTCTATCTGATTTTCTTCTATCTGATTTTCTCTTATCATCCTCTACTTTTTCTTTTTCTTTTCTTCTGTCCTCTCCTGATCTTCTTTCCTTTTTTCTTCTTTCTTCAAACATTTTTCCATTTGAATCGATTACCATTTTTATCCCCTCCTTATATTTTCTTTACTAGCTCTTTAAATTTGTTTCCTCTTTCTTCAAAGTTTTTAAACATATCAAAACTTGCACTTGCTGGTGAAAATAATACTATTTGATTGGGTTTTGAGTGTTCTTCTGCTCGTTTTACAGCTTGTTCTAAGTTTTCTACTTTATATATTTCTATTGTTTTATTTTGTTCTGCTTGTTCTTTTTTAACAACTCCAAGTATTTTCTCTGCCGTTTGCCCCATTAATATTAGAGTTTTTACTTTATCTACAATCGGTTTTGCTATTGGCTCATAGTCTAAGTGTTTGTCATAGCCACCAGTTATTAGCACTATTTCTTCATCAAAAGAATTTAATCCTGCTATTGTTCTTGTTGGACTTGAAGCAATTGAATCATTATACCATTTGCTTCCATTTATTTCTCGTACAAACTCTAGTCTGTGTTTTACTCCTGCAAAATTAACTATTGCTTTTACTTGAGTTTCAATATCTACTAAATCCTTTGTTGCTGCTATTGCTGCGCATATATTTTCTGCATTATGAACTCCTCTTAATTTTGTGTCTCTTAACTTTAAAATATGTCTTCTTAAACCATCTTCTGATATTTTTATCGTTTCATCATTATAAATTACACCATTTTCTAGCTTTTCCTTACTACTAAAGAATGTAACTTTTCCTTTTGCTCGTTTTGCAAAGTTTCTTGTTATTTCATTATCATAATTTAAGATTAATTTATCACTTTCCTTTTGATTTCTGAATATATTAGCTTTTGCCTCTATATACTCTTCATAAGATTTGTGTATATCCAAGTGGTTTGGAGTAACATTTGTTATAACTGCTATATCTGGGCACTTTTTCATTGTCATTAATTGAAAACTACTTAGTTCTAGTACTACAATATCTTCTGGTTGCATTTCATTTATTCTAATAAACAGCGGTGTTCCAATATTCCCACCTAAAAATACTTTGTAACTATTTTTTAAGATTTCGTATATTAATGATGTTGTTGTAGTTTTTCCATCGCTTCCTGTTACTGCAATAATTTTGCAAGGTGAAAGTTCTAATACAAGTTCTATTTCTGAAGTGAGTTTTGCGCCTCTTTTTACTTCTGCTTCAATCTCTAGTAAGTCAGGTCTACATGATGGTGATTTAAAAATTATATCAAAGTCTTTTAGATTTGACAAGTAATTTACTCCAAAATGTTTTTCTATTTTATATTCTTTTATTTTATTTAATATGTCTTTGTCTATTTTTTCTTCTTCTCTTTTATCAAATACTTCTATTTTTGTTCCTAAATTTTGCATATAATCTATAAGAGGGCTGTTACTTACTCCTAAGCCTATTATAGCTATTTTTTTATTTTTTAATTCATTATTAAATTCTTTTAATTTAGTATTTACAAAACTCATTTAAGCTCCTCCAAAATATCTGTAAAAACTTGTATTGCGATTTTCTGTTTCATATTCTCTCTTGTTTTTCCTAATGGTATTATTACCTTGTTTATATATTCATCTTTATCTTTTAGGTATATTGAATAATACACCTTTGGCTCTTTATTAATTGTATTTCCTAGTTCTCCTGTTATTCCTACTCCAATATTGCTGTTTGCAAAATTTGCTACATTTTTTGCCATTTCTTTTGCAGTTTCTGCGCTATATACAGTATACTTTTCTATAACATTTTTGTCAACACCAAACTTAATTTTATATTCATTTGAGTATGTTACAAGACTAATTTTTATAATCTCTGATGCACCAGATACATTTGTAATGCTATTTGCCAAAAGCCCTCCCGTGCAAGATTCCATAAAAGCTATTGTTTTGTTCTGTTTCTTCAATTTTTCAACTATTTTTTCACACATTTCTTTCATATTATTCAAAAATTTCTCCTGTTTGTATTGAGCTTCCTCTTAAAAATTCCTGTACTGACATTCTTTTTGCATTTTCTGCTTGAACCTCTTGTAGAAGTAATATACTATTTTTTGCTTTTACATATAGTCCCTGTTTTATATCTGAGCAAATCACTGCTCCTCCTGCCATATTTTCCAGCTTTGACATATGTTTTTCAAATTCCGGATAAATATTTACAAATTCTTTTAGTTCTAAATTTTCAGCTTTCCATATTTTAATTTTTTTGTCTTTATATGTTGTATATGCTCCCATTATCGGATTTAAACCTCTAATTAAGTTTTTAATTTCTTTAGCTGTTTTGTTTTGCCAATCTATTTTTGCCATTTCTTTGTTTAGCATTGGTGCTAAAGAAAAATCTAATCCCTGTTTTATTCTTTGAGCTGTTCCATTTTCTATCTTTTCAAGCGTTTTTACTAATAGTTTGGCACCTATTTTAGAAAGTCTATTCCATAATTCTCCTGTTGTTTCATTATCTCCTATTTCAATTTCTTGTTTTAGAAGTATATCTCCTGTATCCATACCTGCATCCATAAACATTGTTGTAACTCCTGTTTTTTTATCTCCATTTAATATTGCCCATTGTATAGGAGCTGCTCCTCTATATTTTGGGAGTAATGAGCCATGAACGTTTATTGAACCTAACTTTGGTATATCTAAAATGTCTTGTGGTAAAATTTTTCCATATGCTACAACACAGAATAAGTCAGGATTTAATTTAATTAATTCGTCTTTTATTTCTCTAATTTTCTCTGGTTGAAGTACAGCAATATTCTTTTCTATTGCAAATTCTTTTACTGGGGATGCAATTAGTTTTAGCCCTCTTCCCTTTGGTCTGTCTGGATTTGTTACAACTGATAATATGTTGTAACCTGCATTATATATAGCCTCCAAGGATTCCTTTGCAAAATCTGGTGTTCCCATAAAAATTATATTTAGCATTCTTTCTCTCCTTTATTTTTCTGGTTTTACAATTTCTAATGTTCCGGGAATTATCTTGTCTATGAAAACCTTTCCGTTTAAATGGTCTATTTCGTGGCTTATTGCCTGTGCTAATAGTCCTTTACCTATTATCTCAACTTTTTTGCCATTCTCATCCATTGCTCTAATCTTTATCTTCTCAGGTCTTTCTATCTTTGCAAATTTATTTGGAAAGCTTAGACAACCTTCTTCTACTACTTGTACTCCACTTTGTGAAATAATTTCTGGATTTATTATTACATATATTGGTTTATCTGCTACCTCTTGTATTATAACTATTTGTTTAAGTATTCCAACTTGAACAGCTGCTAATCCAACTCCATCATACTTATGAAGTGTTTCTATCATATCTTGAATTAGTTCTTTTATTTTTTCATCAATCACTTCAACTTTTTTAGATTTTTTTCTTAAAATTTCATCCCCTTCTGTTCTAATTGTTCGAATTGCCATATTCCTTTCTCCCTTCTTTTATGCCATATTATTAGGATTTACATCCACAATAACTCTAGTCTTCTTATATTTTTGCTCATAATATTCTTCTAAAGCTTCATTTATTATATCTATAATTTTATTATTAAATTTGCATTTTGCAATAATTCTCCATCTATACCTATATTTTATCCTATCTATTGGTGCTGGTAATGGTGGCATTATTTGCATTTGTTCTTTCCCATATTTTTCAAGTAATCTATATAACTTTTCTGATGCATTTTTTATTTCTTCTTTATCTGAAGAATTCATTCCAAACATTATTATATCGCAAAATGGTGGATATTTCAATTGTTTTCTAAGTTCAATTTCAGTTTTATAGAACTTTTCATAGTTTTGTTCTTTTGAACATTTTATACAAAAGTTTTCTGGTGAATATGTTTGTATTATTACTTTTCCCGGTAGTGTTTCTCTACCCGCTCTTCCGCGCCACTTGTACTAGTATGTCGAAGGTTCTTTCGTTTGACCTAAAATCTCCCGTATTTAGACTCGCATCTGCTGCTATAACTCCAACTAGTGTTACCTTTGGAAAATGATGTCCTTTTACTACCATTTGTGTTCCTATTAGTATATCTATATTTTCATTTTTAAATTTGTTTAGTATCTGTTCATGTGAATTCTTCTTGCTTACTGTGTCTATATCCATTCTAATTGTACTTGCCTGTGGATACATTTCGTGGATAAGTTCTTCTAATTTTTGAGTTCCACTTCCAAAATGTTTTATGTTTTTACTTTTACATTTTGGGCATATTTTTATATTATTCATCTCATAACCACAATAATGGCACTTTAACTTATCCTCCTTTATATGATAAGTTAGGCTAATATTGCATCTTTTACATTTTGCTGTATATCCACAATCTCTACACATTACAAAAGTTGAAAAACCTCTTCTGTTTAAGAATAATATTGTTTGCTTTTTATCTTTTAAATTTTTTTCTATTGCTTCTTTTAGCTTTTCACTTAGTATTGAACGATTTCCGTTTGCTAATTCTTGTCTTAAATCTACAACTTCAATATCTGGCAAGTTAGAATTGTTTGCTCTTTTGGTTAATTTAATAATATTTTTTGAATTGTAATATGTTAAAACATCTGGTGTTGCACTTCCTAGAACTAATGGAATATCATACTTTTTTGCTAAATATTTTGCAATGTCTTTTGCATTGAATCTAGGTGCCGTATCTGATTTATATGATGTATCATGTTCCTCATCTATTATTATTATTCCCAAATTATCTATTGGAGCAAATATTGCAGATCTTGCACCTATTACAATTTTGCATTTTCCGGTCTTTGATATTTTTCCATTGGTCATTTCTTTCACCTGTTGATAATTTACTGTGTAATACACATATGCAATCTCCAAATCTACTTGCAAACCTATCCACCATTTGTGGTGTAAGAGAAATTTCTGGTACTAATACTATAGCTTTTTTTTTCTTGTTTAACGCGTTTTGAATTAGTTGCAAATATACCTCTGTTTTTCCTGAGCCTGTGACTCCATAAAGTAAGAACTCATTAAATTTACTGTTATCAATTTTTTTTAACGCTTGCTTTTGTTCTTCTGTTAGAGGTAAAGGCTTATCTCTTTTAATCTCTCTATCTTTAAATGGGTTTCTTTCAATTTTTTGTTCTATAATTTCTATATATCCATTCTTTTCAAGTGTTTTTAAGACAGTACTTGAAACCTCCATAAGTGTTTCTAAATCCGCCTTATATATTCCGTCATTGTTTTCTAAAAATCTTACAACTTTTATTTGTTTTTCATTTTTTAATTTACCAATTTCTATATCAAGTTCTATCTCATCTTCATCTTTTTTCAAGTATACAAAATTAGCAGTTTTTTCTTTTATTCTTTTTTCTAAATTTGTAGTTTTTTCTCCTGGTGGTAACATCAATTTTATGCACTCTGAAATATTACAAAAATATCTCCTAGCCATAAGTTTAGCGAGTTCAACATTTTCATTGTTAAGTGGAAAATCTTCAATTTTTATAATATCCTTATTTGCAAATTCTGAGGTTTTCCTTAGTCCAATAATAAATCCCTCAGCAAGTGAATTCTTAGCACCAAAAGGTACAAGAACTCTTGCCCCAATTTTTATATCTTTTTCCATATCTTCTGGAACAAGGTAATCAAATATTCTATTTAAATCCTTGGCTAATCTATTAATTATAATTTCTGCTACCATATAAAATCCACCTTTTGTGATATATTTTATCATAAAAAGTGGAGTTTGTATATAATTATTTTTTTATTTAGGTATGTTGTATTTTTTTATTTAAATATGTTGAATAAATATAAGTTTTGCTAACTTGCCTATGTAATGCCTTTTCTATTGCTCTTTTGTATAAATTAAGTTGTGATGTGTATTTTTCTTTTAAATAGTTCTCGTTGTTCTCTGGTACAAAGTCTGTTTTATAGTCTACTAGCACAATTTGTCCTTCTTTTGTTATATAGTAAAGGTCTATTATTCCTTGTACTAATATATTTTCATTTGACTTACTTTTATATAGTTCTTTTACTGGTATGTTTAAGTAGAAGGGTTGCTCTTTATATACTTCTTTTGCATCTGATATTTCTTTAAATAAATCACTATTTGTAAATTTTAATATTTCTTGTTTTGGTACTGCTTGTTTTTGTTTTGTTGTGATTATTTCTTTTTGTTCTAATTCTTCTAGTAACTCATCTATTTTTTTCATTGAGTAGTTTTGCTTAAAGTCTAATTTTTGCATTACTAAGTGTACTGTTGTTCCTATTTCTGCTTTATTTAAAGGTAAATCTCCTTCTAAAAATTTGGGTTTTTTTATTTCTACCTTTGTTGGTTCTTCTGTTTTTTTTGCAATCTTGCTTACAGAGCTTTTGCCTTCTATTTTTGTTTCTTCTATGTTTGGATATTCCCAAGTTAATATTTTATCTATTTCCGGGTTTATTTTTCTTTTTTCTCTTTTTGTTTTTTCATCCTCTTTGTTGCATTTTTCTGTTTCAAATCTTTCATTTTTCTTGTATTCATAAACATTTACTAAGTTCTTCATTTGGCTATCTGATAAATTTACTATTTCTATCCAATCTAAAAATGATTTAGCATTTTGAAGCATTGCTTTTGTTGGTTTTCCTCCATTAGTTTGTAATATTTCTTCTTTATTTTTAATTGATTTTTCTAAGTTTTTATCTATTCCTGTTATAATTAATTTTTCCCTCGCTCTTGTTAATGCTACATATAAAAGTCTCATTTCTTCTTCTTTTAGCTCTCGCCTCAATTCACATCTTATTGCTTCTTTTGCTAAAGTATTGTATGTTATTTTTCTTTCATAGTTTATATACTTTGGACCTAGTCCTAGTTCATAATGAATTAGGATGTTATCATTTAAGTCTGTAAGATTAAACCAATTTCCTGTTCCGCATAAGAATACTACTGGAAATTCTAGTCCTTTACTTTTATGTATGCTCATTATTCTTATAACATCTTCATTTTCTCCTATTAACTTTGGTGCACCCATATCGCTACCGCTTTTAGTTACTTTATCTATAAATCTAATAAAATTGTACAGTCCTTTGAAACTGCCTTGTTCATAGTCTTTTGCTTTTTCAAAAAGCATTCTTAAATTTGCTGTTTTTATGTTTCCATTTGTCATTAAACTTACATAGTTATAGTATCCGGTTTTTTCATAAATGTACCATATAAGTTCATCTAATTTCAAGTATTCCTCTTTTACTCTAAAGTCCTCTATTAAATCTAGAAACTGATTTATTTTTTCTTTATGCACTTTGCTTGAAAGTATTGTATCATAGAAGGATTTATTTCTATCCTCCATCCTTATTTCAATCAGTTCATTATCTGTAAAGTTTCCTATTGGACTTCTTAGAACTGTTACAAGTGCTATATCATTGTCTGGATTGCTTATTATCTTAAGTAAACTCATTATTGTTTGAATTTCTATTGTTTCAAAATAATTTGTTCCTATATCACTAAAAACTGGATAGCCTATATCTGCTAATTCCTTTTCATATATTGGTGCTACTTTAGAAGTTTTTCTAAGTAAAATTACAATATCTTTACATTGTAGTTTTCTATAACCTTGTTTCTTATCAAATATGTAATAACCTTTTTTCATTAATTCCTGTATTCTTTTTGCTACAAATTTTGCTTCTATTTCTGTTTTTTCTAGTACCTCTTCTTGATTCTCTTCACTATTTTCTTCTTCAAATGTTTCTTCTTTATTTCCATCTATTATATGTAATTCTGCCTTTTCTAGTATCTTTTTGTCTGTCTCTGCATAAACCAATCCTTCATTTAAGAACTCATTTTCATTGTACTCTATACTTCCAAAATCTTTGCTCATAATGTTTTTAAATATTACATTTGTGAAATCTAGTATATTTTTTCTGCTTCTAAAATTTGCAAACAACTGAATTTTGTTTTCTTTATATGTATTGTATTTTTCCAGAAACATCTCTGGTCTTGCTTGTCTAAATTTATATATACTTTGTTTAACATCTCCTACCATAAAGATGTTGTTTCCTTTTGAAACGTGTTTTAAAATTTCCTCTTGTATTGCATTACTGTCTTGATATTCATCTATTGCAACCTCTTCGAACATTTCTTGATATTCCTTTGCAACTTCTGTTGGTATATATTTTCCTTTCTGGTCTTTTTGTACTAATATTTGGAGTGCTAAATGTTCAATGTCGTTAAAGTCTATAATATTTTTTTCTAATTTTGCTTTTTTGTATTTTTCCACAAATTCAAGTACTATTTTTTTTATTTCTTTAAGCATCTCATACATTTCCAAAATATCTGAATTTGCTTGGCAAGATTTATATATGAATATTTTGTTTTTTATTGAAGATGTTGTTGTTATTACTCCCTCTCTCATTTTATCTCTTATATTTTTTGCCGTATCTCTTAATTCTGAGGTAAAGTTCCTTTTTTGTGGCCAATTATTAAATGATAGCTGTTGCATATATTCATATATATCATCCCATTTTTCTAATTCTAAAATTTTCTCTAGTTTATCTATATCTTCTGAAATTTGTATATACCATCTTTCTAGTTCGATTTCTTGTTTTAGTTTTTGGTTTATACTTTTTAGAGAATTTATATAGTCTAGTATTTGTTGTTTTGCTTCTTTAATTATAGTTTGTCCCCATAGTGTGTTTGAAAAATCTTGTTCCATATTAAGGTTAAACTTTTCAACCTGTTCATTTAGCCATTCTTCTGGATATGGCATACTTTGTATATATTTATATATTTTCATTACTATATCTTTTAAATTATCATCACTTCTATAACCACAGTATGCGTCTATTAATTTTTTAAATTTTTCATTTTCTTCTTCATACAAAGTATCAAAAACCTCTTCTAATGTTTCCATTTTTAGTAGTTCGATTTCTGGAGTGCTTGCTAATCTAAAGTTTGGAGATATATTTGTTTTATAAAAGTTGTTTTTTATAACCTCTAAACAAAAAGCGTGTATTGTTGAAATATGTGATTTGTTAAGTAACACAATCTGCCTTTGCAATCTTAAATCATCTGGATTTTCTTCTAATTTTTTATATATTGCATCTAATATACGTTCTCTCATTTCTGTTGCTGCTGCATTCGTAAAGGTAACTACTAATAGCTTGTCTACATCTACATTTTCATTTGTAATTTTATTTATAATTCTTTCAACTAATACTGCTGTTTTTCCACTACCTGCTGCTGCTGCAACTAGTATGTTATCATCTTTTTTATAAATTGCTTTTTCTTGTTCTTTAGTCCAAGCCATATGGATTTCACCTTCACTTTCCATTACATTTTACCATATATAAAAAAATTAGTAAACGTTTTTGTTTACCAATTTTTAGCTTTGTTGCCATCTTACCATTTTTATATCTTTATATTTATCTAGTACATCCATATATTTTTGATATTCCTCTTCCCATAATATATCTGGTACTTTGTCAAAGGCACTAAATACTTTTTCAGCTTCTGTTAAAAATATTATTTGATCTTGACTGCTTAGTCTTTCATATTTTTTTGAGAATCGGTATAGTTTATCTAGCATTTGGTTTGCTTCTATAAAGCTATAGAAGTCTTTTACCTTCATACCTGCTACTTTAATCTGCACATATGCGAACATAATTAATATGAATATTAATATTACTAATATGTATATTATTCCTAATAATAACATTATAGGCTTCCTCTTTTCATTCGCTATTTTTACATATTATAACATAATTGTCCATAATTAGCAATAATTTTATTTTTGTTTGTTTAAATATAAATGGCAATAATAAGTTTCCGGTTTATTATGCACATAATTCACTAGTTTTAATTATGTGTCTTTTTATTTTTCTAAAAACGGTAATTTATTTTTACCATTTATACAATTTAATGTATAAGTTACACTTTTTATTATACAGAGCCTAAATAGTAACTACAATTTTAATTCTCAACACTCCATTGCCAAAAATCTCCGTCGCCAATAACGTTTCGCTTTTTATTGCCATAAAACAACGATAGTGTATAATATGGTGTGTAAATCACATGCCATATTATACACTATTTTCTCCCCTTATTTTATTAACGTTACTGTTCCATCGCTATTTTCTTGCAATGTGACTCCAGATTTTAGAGAAACTAGCGGACGAACCCCAAGGTAGGCGCGGTAAGAGACGTAGCGTACAATGCCGTCGCAGTCCACGTACAGAATAACGTCAGGGTTAGTGGTATTAGCAGAAGGCGCGGCAAGCCAATATGAACCGCAATTAAAATAAGTAGATTTATGTGGAAAGTATAGTGTGTCTCCGTATCCTGCTGTATCTGATGCCACACTTGTAGAGGTGGTCGTTGGGTTTGCACTTGTTCCTACATAATAGCCATTAGTACTTGTGTTTGTATACAGTTTTGTATATCCTTTTGCGTTCCAGCTTGCTATGTACATATTTAGTGTTGGTCCTCCTATTGCATAATCTGCATAATTTGTATCTACAAAATCTGTCCAGTTATTTG
>USJO01000008.1 GCA_900555075.1 uncultured Clostridium sp. | reverse complement strand
CGACTGCTGCCTCCCGTAGGAGTCTGGGCCGTATCTCAGTCCCAATGTGGCCGTTGAGCCTCTCAGCTCGGCTACCGATCGTTGCCTTGGTAGGCCGTTACCCCACCAACTAGCTAATCGGGCGCAAGGCCATCTATTAGCGGATTACTCCTTTTCTAGCTATACCATGCGGTACTACTAGCTTATGCGGTATTAGCAACGATTTCTCGTTGTTATTCCCCTCTAATAGGCAGGTTCCTTACGTGTTACTCACCAGTCCGCCACTAAAGCCATTGTTACATTCTTCGTTCCAGATAAATCTTTCACTCTGTTTGTAACGACTTCCGTTCGACTTGCATGTCTTATGTGCGCCGCCAGCGTTAATCCTGAGCCAGGATCAAACTCTCAAATTATTTGTATACATACTGTCTCTTGCGAGACCTTACATATCGGTTTGATTTTAAGTACAATTTCTTGCACTCCTGTTCTTGTTTTTTTGCTTTTGGTTTTCTCCAAATTTTTGGTTTAGTACGAATTGTTGGTTAGACAATTCTAAAACTCATTTAAAGGATTTTATTGTTTATTTTTCAATGTACTTTTGTTCCCTTTAAAATCGAGAACGCATTTTATTGTACCATTTTATTTCTTCTTTGTCAACACTTTTTTTGTAATATTTTAAACTTTTTTTGAGCAAAAAAATTAGTAATGTTTTGTCTACTTTTTTCGCCCTTAAATATTACTAATTATATACTATTCATATATAACTTAAGTCTTCACATTTATTAGGTACCTTTTTATATTACTACTTTTTTCTCACTCTGTCAACACTTTTTTTGAAAATATTTTAAAAAGTTTTTTCCTTTCTATTACCTCTCAGTTTGTGGTTAAAATTTTTATTAGTAATATGATGTAGCTAAAGGCAGGGGTTGTATATTTACGTAAGATTATTACAATTAATTTTGTAGTAACAATTTTATTAACTTTTAATATTCTATTAATAGAGGTGAATTTATGATATTATAATTATATGAAACCTGAGGATTATTGGATTAGTATTAATCAAGTACATTTACTTGAGGATATGAATCTTAAATGGCTTGAGCACATTTTTTGGACCAGATTACTTTTAATAAGTATTGCAGAAGATTTAAGTGATTTAGATGCTACACGAGCTAGATTGTTGCAAAACCCTAGAGATATTGCAAATATCTTTAGAAGGTATTATGGATTAAAAATTGTTGATACTATTCAAAATTTACTAACTGAGCATTTGGTTATTGGCGAAAAATTGATTGTAGCACTTAAGAATAATAATCAAACATTGGCTAGTGAATTAAATGATCAGTGGTATAGAAATGCTGATGAAATGGCTGATGCTTTTGGCAAAATTAATCCTCTTTATTCAAAAGAAAATGTTCGTAATATGTTGTACAACCATTTAAAACTAACTTCTGACGAGGTTGCTGCACGTTTAAGAAAGGATTATCCTGCCGATATTAGAGCATTTGATAAGGTTCAAGCTGAAATTTTGAAAATGTCTAAATACTTTGTAGCTGGCATAGTAAAACAATTTCCAGATTTATTTTATTAAGTTAATGTTTTTTTGTAAGTATTTTTTTCCTTCTCTATATCCAAGCTCATATAATTCATCAATTTTTGAACAATCTAGTAATGATATGTTGTTCGTTCTTAGTGTTAGTAAAAAGTCCGCTCCATCTGTTTCATAATTTGATAGTTCATGACATAATATGTCTATCGAACCTACTAAAACATCTACTATGTTTTTCCTGCATTTTGTTTTTTTCTTGTTTTCAAATTTTATGCAAAATACTTTATCTGCTCCACTTGCTTTTGTTTCTCTCCAAGGGATGTTTTCGCGTATTCCTCCATCTATTAATTCATAATTTTCATATTTGTATGGAGAAAAAATTCCCGGATAACTGCAACTTGCTCTTACTGCTTTTGCTATGCTAATATCATCTACATATTTTATTTCGTCTGAATATATTCCTCTTTTTTTCATTGAAGAAAACATATATAGCATACCTGTATTTAATTCAACACTTGGAATAAATAAATTTACTTTTATTTGATTTATATTGTATATTCCTTTTTTGCTTGCTGCTTCATTTATTATTTTTTCTATTTGCTCTCCACTATTTAGTCCATCAATTATTAAGCTTCTTCTTAGAACTATTCCTATTACCAATTTTGCAACATTTTTGAAATCAATGTGTTTTATTTTCTTACAATATTTTTTAAACAGTTCATAAATTTCATCTGATTTGTACCCCATTGCAATAAGGCTTGCTACAATACTTCCAGAAGATGTTCCAGATATGTAATCATACTTGATATTTGCCTCTTCAATTGCTTTTAAAACTCCTATGTGTGCAGCACCCTTTACTCCTCCACCTGCTAAGCAAATTGCTAATTTCATAAAAGATCACCTTAGATTATTATATTATCTAGGACAATTTAATGTTACTTTTATATGTATTGCAATCTTTTTTTATTGGACACTCTTCACATTTTGGCTTTCGTGCTTCACATATTTTCCTTCCATGGCATACTAGTAAGTGGTTTACATCTTTGTAGTATTTTTTAGGTATTAGTTTTAATATATCTTGCTCTATTTTCTCTGGTGTATTTTCTTTTGATAGTCCTACTCTTTTTGCTATTCTTTTTGCATGTGTGTCTATAGCTATTCCTTGAGGGTTATTATAGACTTCAAGCATTATTACATTTGCACTTTTTCTTCCTACTCCTGGCAAGCTTATTAGCTCCTCCATTGTTTGTGGTACTTGTCCATTGTATTTTTCCAAAATCTTTTTTGCCATTTCTTTTATGTTTTTAGCTTTATTTTTGTAAAATCCACATGGATGTATTATCTTTTCTAATTTATCTATGTCCATATCACATATATCTTGTGGTGTTGCGTATTTTTCAAATAACTCTGGCGTTGTTTTGTTAACTCTTTCATCTGTACATTGTGCAGATAGCATAACTGCCATAACCATTTGAAATGGTGTTTCAAAATCTAAACTGCATGTTGCATCTGGATAATATTTTTTTAATTTTTTTATTATTTCTATTGCTGCTTTTTTATTCATATCTATGCATTATCCTTTCATCAACCTTAGAATCACTTTTCCCTAAAATTCTAATCATTCAAATTTATACAAATAATTTAAACATATAATATACGAAAAACACTAATAAAACTCCTGCTTTATATCTTGTTATAGTATCTCTCTTGCCTATGAAACACGAAATCCATATATATAATATAGACATAGCTAACAATAACAAATTTTCATTAAACTCACTTGAATATGCTAGTGGAGTAATTAGTGCTCCTATACCTTATATTAATTAGTATACCACAAAAAATAAGATAATACAAAAAAATCATTTTTTGTATTGCCCTATATTTGAAAAAGTCTTAAATAAAGACTGTCGTATATATTACAAAAATTATCCACAGTATGTTGTGCATACTGTGGATGTTTTTTGCCAAAAGTTTATTTTCCAATAAACATTTGAACATAAATTTTTCCATATTTAGAACTACTTACAACTCCTACTCCTGTATAGTTAAAACTACTATTTAATATATTTGCTTTGTGTCCCTCTGAATTCATCCATGCATTTACTGCTCCTGTGTTGCTTGAATTTCCTGCAATGTTCTCTCCTGCTGTTTTATATTTTATTCCGAAGCTTTTCATCATATCAAATGGAGAACCATAGGTTGGAGAAGTGTGTGAAAAATAGTTTTTGTCTACCATATCTTGTGCTTTTGCTCTTGCTACATTTTGAACTTCTGAATCTACTTTTAGTAGTGCTAGTCCTGCCGCCGACCTTTTTGAATTTATTAAGTTAAAAACCTCTAGCTCATCTGCCGTTAGTCCGCTATTGTTATCATTTGTTTTTGGTGTTGGTGTGTTTGTTTTATTAGTAGTATTTGGATATATTAATTTTACATATTTTGCACTTACCATTCCAATATAATCGCCATTTGTTTGTATTACATACCAGTCGCCTATTTTTGCAAATACACGTATATATTCGTTTTTATAAATCATTGTTACAATTTTATAGTTTGTTCCTGGTCCTTGTCTAACGTTTAATGCTGAAGCTGTAACTAATCCAGTACTTGTCCCAACTACTTGATAATGTGTCATTGCACTTGATATAGTTGATATTGAAATTATCATTATAAATAATATCAAAGAAATTATAATTTTTTTATTTTTCAAAATAAATCATCTCCTCAATATTATTATTGTTGTTTTTTTAATTTCTATACAAAAAAACCAGTTCAAAATTTTTCGAACTGGTAAGGAGATTAAAATAAGCACCAAATACAATAAGCTAATATTCCACCATTGATAAGAAGTGCTCTGACTAATTCGGCCTTGTTCTTTTTAGCATTACTTATGGCTACTAATAATCGCCATGCATTGTATAAAACAATGATTACATATATTGTATCTGACAATGATGAATTTGTACTAAATGCTGCAACAAATATAAGAACCATCATACAAAATACAAGCATTTTTTCCTCCTTTTTAATTATCCTAATTGGATTTTATGTAACTCAATTATACCATAAATTCAATATAAAAGCAAATTCAAAACTATTCTCTTCTCCTATTTTCTCCTGGAGTTATTCCTCCGTTCTTCTCGTTCTTCTGCTCTCTCTATTTGTTCTACTGCTTGTTCATATATTATATCTTTATTATTTTCAATCAATTGTAAAACTTTTTCAGCTTTGTTTTCATAGTACCCTGGTGGCACAGTTAATTTATCAATAATACCATCTCTTTTCATCAAGTCTTCAACTATATCCTCTTTTGCAACTTCTCTATTTTGGTCTGTATTTCCATTAATTTCATAGGTCTGAATTCCCTTCTCTTTAGAAGGAACTCCTCTATCCTCTAAATCTTGTGCTTTTAATAACTCGTCTTCTTTATCTGCTAAGTCCATTGAAGAAGTATTCTTAGGATCCATAAATGACCTTTCTTTATATTCTAATTGTCTTACATTTTTTCCTGCATTTTCTGGAATAACACTTCCCCAATATTTTTGTTCTCCCTCTTGTTTTCTACAATATAAAGTTTCTAATTCTCCCCACTCATTTCTTACCGTTGCTAATGCTGTTCTTGAATCTAATTGATGTATTTTAAGTGGTTTTTCTTCTGTTATTTTATCTTTACCAATTCTTTGTATGGTTATATTAGGATTATTACCATGAACTTTAGGTAAATCTGCTTCTATTTCGCTAAACTTTCCATCTTTTTTCTCCACAACTTTGTCTATTTCTCCATATCTATTTGCAATTATATAAATATCTTTTCTCCCTTCAGCCCATTTTACTAGACCCGCAAAATCTTTATCTTCTGTTATCTTCTCACCTTTTGTATTTAAGTGTACTACATCTTTTGTGTTAACTTTATATTGTTTAGCAACTTCTTGCTTTTCTGACTCCTCTTCTTTATCTACTTCTTCATCGCCTTCTTTTTCTTTGTCGTCTTTATTGGTTTCTTCGTCTTTTTCTTCTTCTGTTTCATCTTTTTTTAGTTCTTCTTTTGTTTTTGCTTCAATTTCTCTTAATTGTCCTTGTAATTTTTGTAAATCCACTTCCTCTTTTTGTAGTCCAAGTAGATTTATCATATCTCCTAATTTTCTTTGTTCTTCCGAAGTGTATTTTTCATCTTTTAATAAAGCTTCATTTGGAATTAATTTTCCATTTTCATCTATGCTTGCAATTACAACATCTTCTTCTTTAAATTTAATGTATATATCATATGTTACTATTTCTTTCCCTTTTTCTTCTCTTTGAATATGTTTTTCAGCAAGTGTTACATTTGATAGGATTATTTTTTCTAACTCTAGTTTAACATTTTCATAATATTTTTCTTGTAAAACTACTTCGTCTTTCATATCTTTTGCTAAATCTTTTCCTTCATTTTCTTCCACAATATATCCCCCTTTTATTCAAATTTTATACTAAATTCTGTGTTTTCTCCTAATTTCATATTTATTATCATTTTTATTTCATTTTGATTGTTTTCTGTTTCATCTGTTATTGTTATTGCATATATTAAATCATTATTATTTTCTGTATAATCTTCAAATTCTATTACATTTTTTTCAAATAGATTATTCATCATATATGATTTAAAGGTTTCATAATCGCTTGCAACAGTTGCTCTATATGTTGGTTCAAGTTTGTTATATACATATTTATAGTCTTTTTCATTTATTGCTTCAAATATTTTTTGTATATTTAATTCTCCTTTTTCCTCTGTTGTTGCTTCTTTATACTGCTCTAAAAATTCTGGTAAATCTACTGTATAGATATCTAATAACAACTTATAGTTCATAACACCTGTTGCTTTAAATATGTAATAATTGTCATATGTATCTATACATTTGCAATACGTTGTATCTCCTACCATAGTAAGAGAATATTTTTCTAATTTCCCCAGTTTTATATTTTGTATATATGATATATAATCTTCTTCACTTGCAAATTCAGTTTCTTCTTTAATAGCTTTAACGTCTAGAGATTCTAATTGGGAAGACTTGCTTATTAAGTATTTTTGATAGTTCTCAAAGCTTCCAAATTTTAATTTTTTATATTCTTCATCTAAAGTGTTATATGCATCTTGTGGATAATATCTTGCATCATTTATATATCTTTCAAAATATTTTCTTGCAATTTCTTCATCTTCTAATGATACATTTATAATTTTGTTATAGTCATTTTTCTGTATGTCCTCCGAATGATTCTCAGTTTGTGATGAAGATGTATATAATATGTATTCTTGGCTATTTATTGGTTTCAATGAATATGCATCATTTTTTATGTCTTTATATAATGTAAGGTATATTTCCATCTTAGATGAGTCTTTTTCTAATATACCAGATATATAGTAATTTGGCTTTCCCTGAGAGTCTTTTATATATATTTCTTTTGCTATATAATTTCCATCATAAAATAAACCTTGCCTTGCCTTTTCTAACACATTTTCTTTGTTTGCTCCATTTGCTGTTAAATATGAATTATCTAAAATAGAATATACTGCTTCAATATTTCCAGATTTCAAATATATAAAATATGTTTGTATCATCTTTTCTATTGAGAAAAAGCTGTTCTTGTTTGTTAATATTACTACTCCATCTGAATAATCTTCATCATATAAATCTCCGATATCATCAAAAGATAATTCCTCATCATTATTGTCTGATGTAAGTATATTAACATTTTTTGTTTTTCCTTCTGTATTCATATTTTTTACAACTAGCATTGCAATGATAACTGATATTATTAATATTAATATAATCCATATTAGTACTTTAATACATTTCATTAGATATTCCTCCTCGATTAATGTGTCTAGAATGTTATCTTGAATTAACTTTATAAGCACCTTTTAATGAAGTGGTAACATAATCAAAGTCTTGCCAACCTGAATATTCAGCTCCTCTACTTGGATTAGATACATATACCTTTGTACCTAAAAGGTTTATATCAATTAGTGCCATCTTATGTTGGCTTTTTGTAAATGGCCCTGGTCCGAACATCAATTAGAACTTGATAACCTTGTCTTAAACTGTTTCTTATTTCATTTTTTGATACAAAAGTTGCTTTAAGACCATATTTCGAAAATGTACTAGCTGTATTTATACCATGAGAACTATAAGATAAGTCACCAGGAGTAACCTTTACTCCATATCCTGTCATTATGCTTGCCATTGCAGTTATTAAACATCCCCTTTTAGCAATTGTACCTGGTTCTTTTGTTTTAGAATCATACCCTGCTTGCAAATTACTCCATGGTTGGTTAGCTTGCTTATATAGTAAAAAGGTTCTTCCTGAAGTCGTACTTGTATAACTAGGTACGTTTAACGTTTGTCCTTCAAATGTAGCACTACCAGTTCCTTCTCCAGTATTTTCATTGTATGAGAATATTTCTTGTTCATTTTCTGCAGTTCTTGTAACTGGTAGGTTTTTTGGGCTATCTAATCTATTTAACTGTTCCTGTGTCCAATATACGTAACAAGTTCTAGCAAAAACTCCTCCTCCTCTTGATTGTGCTAAATCATAATAACCTTTTACATATGTTTCAAACGAAGCATCTCTTGACCTTGAACGATCGCCACTTGTTGAATAGCTCCACCAATTATCCCATATGTATCTATTATGTTCCCATAAATTTACTGAATATAGGCTTGATGCTCTATTGTATACTTCTAAAAAAGTAGTGGTTCGTCCGTTTATTGTTAGCTTTATATTTCCTCTATTATAACAAATTGCTGTTAATGCATACAATTGTTGTTGTGATAAATTTAATCCTTTTTCATTTGTTTCACTTACTACTTTATTATAAAAATAGTCTCTAATTTCTTGTCCAATATTATCTACTAATTCCTTTTCAATGAAAATATTCAGCATATTTATTTCTTCTTTACTATAAATTCCAACATCTCCTCTTGATAAGAACCCATTTACATATTTTTGAACATCTTCAACTTTTTTAATTTGTCCATCTGCTGTTAGAACTACTCCAGAACAAGCAAATTTACTTTGCCATGTGCTCCACTTTATATCAGCATTACCTATTGTTGGATACTTTCCATCACTATACATTTTATAGAATTTACCGTCTGCACTTTTAGGAGCTTCACCAGAATGAGAAAATTGTTGCAAATATTTTTCTAGGCTACTAGTTGTTATACTTGCTTCAGCATTTTCGGCTTTTCCATCTATGTTTCCATCTCCTGTTAGTAAAGAGCTAAATAGTGCTATTAGAACAACCAAAATTATTGCTATTGCCATAACTTTAACCACAAGAATTATCATTGGTAATGCTATTGATTTTATTATATTCCACAGTATCTTTTTTCTTTGTTTTTTTTCAATATTCTTTTTAAATTTGTTAATTTCATATTTTGCTTCACTATCTAATTGTTGATCATTCATTGGTTTTAAGCTCATTGTTTCACCTTCTTTTATTTAAGGCAGGCAGATATAATGTATATCATGCCTGCCTCTTAAATTTATAATAAATCCACAATATTATCATATATTTTGTTTACTTCATCTGTTGTAGGCGTATCTGTTCCATTTATTCTTATATTTGAAATCATTGCTTTAAATTCATCTGGAGATTTATTCTTTGCAAATTTTGCTATTTTTTTCAAGTTTGCATAATAACTTGCAGAACCCCATTTGCGCTTAGCTGCTGCTATTTCGTCAACATTTGTTATCCCCAGTTTTGAATAAGATTTAAATTCGTCTCCTGATATACCTTTTTTCATTGCTTTTCTTATTTGAGAAGCATCGGTTATTCCATTTTCTAAAAATTCTTGTGTGGCTTGCTCAATTCCAGCTTTTCCTCCATATTCTTTTAGTAAAGCCTGGTCTTGTGCTATTTGTTTGTATCCATCACTCTTGTAAAATTCTTTATCAAATTTAGAATTAGAAAATTTTTCATTACCCATAATATATTCTTGAATCTTATCAATTCCTTTATCTAAACTTCCTCCTATATTTCCTGCTATTGAACCTCCTGCAACTGCACCAGTTGCTGCATATTTGGCTGCATTACTAAAGTCTCCTGTTGCAAGTCCTGCTGCTGTTCCTATTGTTGCACCTGCCACTCCACCAATTGCTCTAGTAAACTTTTTACCATATGGTTTAATCCTATCTGCTCCTTTTACAAGCATTTTTCTAATGCTTTTATGATTTGCACCTGAACCACCAACTTGACCTCCTGTTGCACCATTAGAAGAATCTATTGGTAGTGTTGAAAGTGGTTGTGTTCCTCCATCTCCTTGTTGGCTTGTTGCTCCTGTATCGCCACCTCTTGTTGCTGTTCTTGTTCCTTTTGGTAAGCTTGAACCTCCTGCTCCTCCTCCACTTTCTTTTGGACCTTTATCTTTCATTTTATTTAACATATTCATTACAAGAGCTCCACCAGCTGCTGCACCTAAAGTTCCTACTGGTGATTGTGATTTCATTCCAAACATATCTTTTATTAGTTTTTCCGCTGGTACTAAAAAGGCTAAAGCAACTATTGCATACAATATATTATTTGTAGCAAAATCTTTTGCATTTGTTATTAAGAGTGTATATAGTAACAAGTGTACTGGCTGTATTAAGCAGTTAAAAATGTATTCTTTAATCCAAAAACTAAAGGCTTGAGCTTTTCCATCTTTTATTTTGTCTAATGGATATGTTAAAGCTATCATTGGCGCTATCATTGTTAAGAAAGCCATATATACAACCCTTTTTAAGTACTGTACAGTAAATATTCCTGTTAATATTACTAGTGCTAAATACATAATTGTATATCCCGCTGTATTCTTTGCAGAGGCTTGCTCATAGCTACTTCCTATACTATTTCTTATTGATGACATTAATTCATCTTTAGCCCCTCTTTGTGAACTTGTAACTACATTCTTTTTTATAATATCATTTAAACTACTTGTCATTTGTAACATAAATGCCATAATATAATGTAAAACAAATATTATGCAAATTGCTACAAGCCAGTCCTTAAGCATATTTTTATATTTTGCTTTATCTTGTGCTGATGAACTACTTAAGATAATTCTTATACCTATATATAATAAGACTGATAATAATCCAACAAGAGCCAGATTTCTTAATGCAACATACCATTTAGCTATATTACCTCTTAATTCTTTTGCAGTTGATGTAATTTGACCTGTAACGATACCTTTAACTTTGTTTAGAACAACTCTTATAAAACTATTATTATCTATATATGTTAATTTATATTGATCTCCTTGATTTGACCTCCATTGATATTCAATAATATATTGTTGCATTTGTCTTTTTTCACTTTTAGAATCTTCTTCATCATATCCATATTGTTGTAATAACATTTCTACGTCTTCCTGCGCCTCATTTTCTGCTTTAGTTTTGTCAAGCCAATAGTTATATTTCTTGTTAAATATGGTCTCTTCTGTCTCTGTTCCATGCGTTCTATCTGTATTCCCTTGATTTGGGGAAATAAAGTTTACATCAAGAAGTAAAACTTGATTTGAGAAAATAACTCCTGGCGAGTATAGTATTTCATAATTTTCTCCAACCTTTATTTCTGGGTTTCCTATCATCATGCCTTGCATCAATTCAATAAATACATCTCCTATGTACGCTATTAAATAGAATAATCCGGATACTAGTTTACTTCCTGGTGATGCATGCACATAATTTGGCATAATAAAATTATTTATCATTATTATTACTATTAATACTATTAAAATCTTTTTAATTATTGTGTTTTTTGTAAAAACTTCCATTTTTAAAGTTTTCCCCTTTCTTAAAGGCTTCTTTATCTTTTTTATTATACCATATTTTTCCTACGTTTTAAAGTAATTTATGTAAATTTACGTAAAATTAAGTACATTTTACTATTTTAAATTAGTTTTTTTCTGCTAATTTGTTTAGATTTGTCTCCATAAATTCAAATTCTTTTCTTGTTGGTGTTATTTGAAGTATTGCTGTATCTCCACCTACTTTGAATAGTCCTTCCCCTATAGTACATGTTACTAAGAAGTTTGCCTCACCTTCACTTAGTTTAAATACTTCTTTTACATATTGTATTTCTGATTTATCTTGTGCTAAGAATAACTTTGTATCTGATGATGTAAGTACTGCTTGTGCTTCTGGTTTCTCATAGAAGTCTTGAAATCTTTGTGATACTATTGCTAATGATACATTTCTTTTTCTTGCACGTCTTGCCATTTTATTTAAGAAGTCTACCGCTTCTGGGAATGGAAGTAACATCCATGCCTCGTCTACTAAAACTCTTTTCTTTGTTGCTTTAGTTCTATCTTCACTATTTTTCTTTACGAATTTTTCCCAAATCCATGATAATAATATTTGTTGTGCAAGCGGTCTTGCAAATCTTTCCTCTAGTTGTGATATGTCTAAGTTTATAAATGGTACTCCTTCTAATAAATCAAAAGTTGATTGTCCATCAAAATATGCCATTTGTCCATTTAATTCTCTTACATATTGTTTCATAACCTTCTTTAAATAGCTGTAATGGAAAGTATAGTTTTCATCTGTGTTTTCTTCTGCTTTTTTTAATAATGTTTTATACCAAGAGCCTATTGTTGGCATCTTCTTCTTTTCCCTTGTTAAGGTACTTAATCTAAATCCTGCTTGTCCATCTACATATAAGCTGTTTGGATCTGCAGTTATTCCACATCTTGTATATTCTTCTGCAACTGCTTCTGCTATTATTTGTTTTGTAAGTTCATTAACTTCATCACTTCTTGTGCTTCCTCTTGCCATTGTGATTAATGCTTGTGTTACATCTTCTATTTTATTTTCTACATTTAGTATTGTTCTTTCTCTTCCTGTTATTTCGTCTTTTATTTTTTCTTCTTCTATGTCGAATAGGTTTATTATTGTGTTAGAAGTTGGACTAATCACAACATTTATTCCGCCCAGACTTTCAGCAACTATTTTGTATTCTCCTTCTGCATCTAATGCTAAACTCTCAATACCCATTAAAACTGCTGAACGTGAAATTAACGTTTTCATTGTAACAGATTTACCTGCACCAGATTTAGCAAATACTACCATATTATAGTTCGCTAAACTTGGATGGAAATTATCAAACAAAATTGGTACACCTGTCTGTTTATTCATTCCTAATGGGATGCCTGTTAAGTGTCCAACTTCTGATGTGGTGAAAGGAAATACTGTTGCCATTGAATTACGGTCAAAAGTATGTGTTTTTTTTATTTGATTTTTCATAAGTGGTACATTTGATTGAAATGCTTCATCTTGCATTGCCCATGCAGATTTTATTCCTACTAATGTTTTAGAAAGCTCTGTTGCTAATAGTTTTGAATATGCTTCTAGATTTTGTAAATTGTATGTAAATAAAGTTGCTACTATTGATGCTTCAAAAAGCTTATTAAATCCAGCTGCTATTTCATCTCTTAGTCCCTCTGCTTCTAGCCTTTTTTGTGATAAAATACTTTCACGGTTTATATTTCCTCTATCTGCTGCTACAATTCTTTCTGTTTCTAATTGATTTATTACTCTATTTAGTTCATTTTGTGATCTTGCTTCTGGAACAGGGTTAATATATACAGATGTATTAATATCTCCAAATAAATACATATCTCTAAACAATTCTGGGAAGGTACACATACGAGGTAAATTTGATACAAAGAAGCTTCTTGCGTATCTTGTAGTATTTGAAATTATTTCTAAGTGGTCAATATTAGATGCATCTATTCCTGATGGTGCAATTAATTCTTTAATAGTCTTTTTTCTTAGTATATCGTATTCTAATTCATCTTGTTTTGGATTATTTCTCATTTGAAGCTCTTCTTGTTCTCTTCTTTGCTTTCTGCTCATCTTTTTCTCCTCCTTCTCCTTTTTTATTTATTTTATTTATTGCTTTTTTTGCAACATCTTTTCCAACATATTTTTCGTTTTCTTTTAGCAATGCTTCTGCCATTTGTTTTACGAGTTCTTCAAAATTTTCTTCTTTTTTGATTATTTTTCTTTCTTTTTCAAGTCTTACTTCATCTATAGTTTCCTTCGCTAACTTTGTAGCACTTTCCTCTATACGTTCATCTAATGCTTTCATTCTCTTATCTAAAACATCAGGCGCTGTTGTATAAAGTTCACTATATCCTGCTTTAATTGCTTTTTCAACACTGTATGTTTCTGATTCATCTCTGTTATATGCTATATATAATAATTCAACTAACTCATTCGAATTTAATATTTTACATTTCATTTCACAAGCAAATAATGCCCTTATTAAACTCTGTGCTCTTGTATATAGTTCTGAAAAAATCATACTTTTCTTTTCTTCTTCATCTAATAACTCTGTTCCTATCTCCAAACTATTATATGGCACTACTATATAATAGTGTTTTCTTAATACATTTTTATTTTGGCTTGTTTTTTGTATGTTTTCTATTACATCTTGTCCATATTCATATAAGTTTTTAAGTCTTATTAATTCTCTTCTTAGTATATCTGCTTGTTTTTCATTATAACTGTCAGATTTTAATAATCTATTATATTCTTGTTGCTTAGCATCTAACTCTTTTTTTTCAATTGCTAATTTACTTTTATAATTCTGTATGCTTTCTCCTATATTTATTGTTCTTGTTTGTGTGTATAATTGTATAGGATACCTTAACGTATTTAGGAATTGTACAAATCCTGCTTCGACTGCTGTTTTTTCAACTTGAGACATCAAATCATAGTTTACACCTTCACACTCTATTACCATTAGATATCTTTGACCATTGTCTTGTACAATCATATTATCTTCAATTTTATCAAATTGCATAAATTGAAAAATTGACTTTTTTGTATATTCCTTTGCTATTTTTGTAGTTCCTCCTGATGTATTGCTTTTTTCCTCTTCCTCAGCCTTCTTTTTGCCCTTGTATGACATATACCAATATATAAATGCTAGTACTATTATAAAAAATATTAGCATTACCAAAATTATAGTTAAACTATTCATTAAATTATCCATTACTCTTTTTCCTCCTTAGCATCTAAATATGTATATATCACATTGCCTTTTTTTCTAAATTTTAGCCATCTTAAAAAAGCTTGGTCTATATATTCTCCGTCCTGCTTTTCTGGTTAATTCCATTGCATTTGTATCAGGAATTTTAAATGTAGCTATTACAAACCCTATTGCAGCACATGCTACTGCTAATGCAATTCCTAACCATGTTAAACCCATAAGTGCTCCAAATATAGCATAGAATATTAATCCTATAACTCCAGTAGCACATGTATATATTAATGACTTTGTTGTGAAAATCATCAATATTCTTCCGTTCACCTTTTACATTTCTTGGTATATTATATGTTGCCAAAACAACTCCCCCTTCGTAAAAATCACCTAAAAATAGCTATATTTATTATATCAAATAATGTCTTATTTTGAAAGAATTTAGATAAATGTAATACAAACTTAATATTTTTGTAATATTTTTGTAATATTTGCATAAAAAAAAACTGGTTTAATTTAAAAACCAGTTTTCTAATTTCTAATTTTATGATAATGTAAAGGTATTTATTATTAGATTTGCAATTGTTGTTGCTCCCATTACTACTACTACACCTACAATTAATGGTATTAAAGATTTTTTGTATTCTGCTTTTTCTTCTAAGCTTCCCATCATGTATTTAATACCAAGTATCGCAATAATTAATGTACCACCAATTAAAGCAAACCATTGTAAGAATCCAAGTATTTTACCTGCTAATTTTAATATGTTACCTGTATTTTGAGGTGGTGTTGGTGTTATTTGAGAACTACTAGCAAATACTGGTGTAGCAACCATTATCATCATAACTGCAATCATTAGCATTGAAAATATCTTCATTGATTTTTTCATATTTTTACCCCTTTCTTTAATATTTATTTTTTTATTTTTTGAACTTTCTTAATACATTAAGAAAATCTTAATAACTTAAATATTTTTATTACCTATATCTACCATTTTCGGTTGAATCATAAATTCCTTTTGTTGACTCTATATCATTTCCTATATTTACTACTACTTTCCAAATTGTAAATGCACCAAATATTACGCATACACCTATTATATATGGCAATAGCGTTTCTTTTATTTTTGCCTTTTCATCTGCACTTCCCATTATAAATTGAATGCCTATTACCATACCTACAGCAAAAGCTATTACAACTGCAATTGAAAATAATACATTGTATATGAAGTCTGATGTTTCTTTTAATTTTGTTTCATCTATTGTATTGCCTTGTTCACTTTTTCCCACATCTATAAAAGAACTTCCGTCTTTTATAATATTATCTGTCGCATATGTTTTAGTAGATAAATATGTAAAAGTAATTAATATTGTAATTAATATTGCAATTATCTTTATTACACTTTTCATATTATCACCCCTTAACCAATTATAACATTTTCAATTAATGCTATAATTACTGATATTCCCATTAGCATAAAGCAACCCACTATATATGGGATCATGGTTTTTTTATATTCTGCTTTTCCTTCTACACTACTAAACATATATTTTACACCTATTATAGCAAGAGCTAATATTGAAATTATAATTCCCAAATACTGTATCCAACCTAATACTGCTTTTGATTTGGCTATAAACTTTCTACCTCTGATTTCTGGATTTGGTTCATATTCACTTGGATCAACAGTTGCAAACACATTGTTTACTAGTATAAAGCTTATTATAATTACTAGTGCTATTGAAATTATTAATTTTTTATTTATTTTTATCATTTCTTCAGCACCTCCAAAGATATATCAATATTATTATAGCATTTTTTTACAATTCTTGCAACTTTTTATGTTGATTTTGTAATATTTTTCTTTATTTTTAACTATATTTTAATAGTTATGGAATATTTTGTCAAGTTATTTTTAAAAAAATCTTATTTGTAACGTTTCAAATAAATTATAGGTATAAAAAAAAATGGATAATTATTCATTATTCATTTTTCACTATTAATTATTTATTGCAACTTTAGTCACACTTTGGAGCAGGTAGTGGGAATCGAACCCACGTCATCAGCTTGGAAGGCTGAGGTTCTACCATTGAACTACACCTGCATTTCCACTCACAGTTTGTTATTATAAACCATTTTTTTTTAAATGTCAATAGTTTTTTTGATTTTTTGTAATTTTTTTTCAAAGGAGCGCCCCCAATGGTCGCTCCTACGTTTGTTTATTCTTTTGGATTTTTGATTGCTGCTTGTGCTGCTGCTAATCTCGCAATTGGAACTCTGAATGGTGAGCATGATACATAAGTTAATCCTATGTTGTGGCAGAATTCAACACTTGATGGTTCTCCACCATGTTCTCCACATATTCCAAGTTTTATGTCTGGTCTTGTTGCTTTTCCTTTTTCTACAGCCATTCTAACTAATTGTCCTACACCGTTTTGGTCTAGTTTTGCAAAAGGATCTGATTCATATATTTTTGCTTTGTAGTATGCGTCTAAGAATTTTCCTGCATCGTCACGGCTAAATCCAAATGTCATTTGTGTTAAGTCGTTTGTTCCAAATGAGAAGAATTCAGCTTCTTCTGCTACTTCGTTAGCTAAAAGTGCAGCTCTTGGTATTTCAACCATTGTACCAATATGATACTTCATATCTGATCCTTTTTCTTTTTTTACTTGTTCTGCTACTTCTACTACTATATCTTTTACAAATTTTAATTCTTTCTTTTCTCCTACTAATGGAATCATTATTTCTGGAACAATATCGTATCCTTCTTCTTCTTTAACTTCTATAGCTGCCTCCATTAATGCTCTTGTTTGCATTTTGGCTATTTCTGGATATGTTACTGCTAAACGGCATCCTCTGTGTCCCATCATTGGGTTAAACTCATGTAGCTCCGCACATTTTGCTTTTAGATGTTCTACTGTTACACCCATATCTTTAGCTAATGCAATTATATCTTCTTCCTCTGTAGGTAAAAATTCATGTAGAGGTGGGTCTAAGTAACGTACTGTCATTGGTAGTCCCTTTAGCTCTTTGTACATTGCTTTGAAATCACCTTTTTGGAATGGTATTAATTCATTAAGTGCAGCTTCACGAGCTTCCACTGTTTCTGCTAATATCATTTTTCTTATTTTTGGTATTCTGTCTTCTTCGAAGAACATATGCTCTGTACGGCAAAGTCCTATACCTTCTGCTCCTAAATGAACAGCATTTTTTGTGTCTCTTGGGTTATCTGCATTTGTTCTAACTCCAAGTTTTCTATATTTGTCTGCCCAAGCCATTATTCTTCCAAAGTTTCCACTAACTGATGCTTCAACTGTTTTGATGTCTCCTTTGTAGATTTTTCCTGTTGTTCCATCTAATGAAATATAGTCTCCTTCATGGAATGTGTATCCACCAAGTTCAAATTTCTTAGCTTCTTCATCTATTTTGATTTCTCCACAACCTGATACACAGCATGTTCCCATACCACGTGCAACAACAGCTGCATGTGATGTCATACCACCACGAACTGTTAATATACCTTGAGATGCTACCATACCTTCAATATCTTCTGGTGTTGTTTCTAGTCTTACTAATACTACTCTTTCACCTTTTCCACCTTTTCCTAAATTTTTTGCTTCTTCAGCTGTAAATACTACTTTACCTGCTGCTGCTCCTGGTGATGCTGGCAATGCTTCTCCTATTACTTCTCCTGCCTTTAAGCTTTCTTTATCAAATGTTGGGTGTAATAATTGGTCTAAAGATTTAGCATCTATTCTTAAAACTGCTTCTTTTTCATCTATCATTCCTTCATCAACTAAGTCACAAGCAATGTTTATAGCTGCTGGAGCTGTTCTCTTTCCATTTCTTGTTTGTAAGAAGTATAGTTTTCCTTCTTGGATTGTGAATTCCATATCTTGCATATCACGATAGTGATTTTCAAGTTTTGTTGCTATTTCCATAAATTCTTTATAACATTCTGGTAAATCTTCTGCTAGTTTTGATATTGGTTGTGGCGTTCTAACACCTGCAACAACGTCTTCACCTTGTGCATTGATTAAATATTCACCATATATTCCTTTTTCTCCTGTTGATGGGTTACGTGTAAATGCAACACCTGTTCCAGATGTTTCTCCCATATTTCCAAATACCATAGCTTGTACGTTTACAGCGGTTCCCCAGTCTCCTGGTATATCATTCATTCTTCTGTAAACTATAGCTCTTGGGTTGTCCCAGCTTCTAAATACAGCTTTAACAGCTCCCATTAATTGTTCTACTGGATCTTGTGGGAATTCTTCTCCCTTCATATTCTCTTTGTAAACAGCTTTAAATCTCTTTACTAGTTCTTTTAGGTCTTCTGTTGTTAATTCTGTATCAAAGTGAACTCCTTTTTCTACTTTTAATTCATCTATTATTTTTTCAAAAAATGATTTTGGAACCTCCATAACAACATCTGAATACATTTGAATAAATCTTCTGTATGAATCATATGCGAATCTTGGATTTCCTGTTTTTGCTGCAAAGCCTTCAACTGCAACATCATTTAAACCTAAATTTAATATTGTATCCATCATACCAGGCATTGATGCTCTAGCACCGCTTCTTACTGATACTAATAGTGGATCATTATTGTCTCCAAATTTTTTCCCTTGCATTTCTTCTAATTTCTTTAATGCGGCAAAGATTTGTTCTTGAATTTCTTCATTTATTTTTTTACCGTCATTATAGTATTCTGTACATGCCTCTGTTGTAACTGTAAATCCTTGTGGGATTGGCAAGCCTAAATTTGTCATTTCTGCTAAATTAGCACCTTTTCCACCTAATAATTCACGCATATTTGCATTTCCTTCTTTAAAAAGGTATACGTACTTTTTGCTCATAAATTATTCCTTCCTTTCATCTTTATAAAATTACTGATATATTATATCTCAGATTTCCGTAAATGTAAAGACGTTTTCGGAAATTTTTTCTGCTGTCAAACCATATTTTTCTTCTACTTCTTTCACTTTTCCATGTTCTACAAAAATGTCATTATAGCCAAAAGTTTGAACCTTTATATTTTTAAGTCTACTATTATTTACTGATTCTATTACGGCAGAGCCAAGTCCTCCTTTTAGAAGGTTATCCTCTAATGTTATAACTTGCCCTGTTTTTTCTATTGATTTGAGTATTGTTTTTTTATCTAATGGTTTTAAAAATCTTGCATTTATTATTTCAATACTCTTTTCTGAAAGTAAGTTGGCTACTTCCTTTGCCCTTCCTACCATTTTACCTATTGCAATTAAGCTTAAATCTGTCCCCTCTTGTATTAGCTCTGCTTTACCAAATTCTATATTTTTTGTGTTCTCAAATTGATAATTTTCTCCACCACGTGGATATCTTATAAATACTGGTTTGTTTAAGTTTAATCCAAATTCCAGCATTTTTTCTAGCTCTTCAAAATTTTTTGGAGCCATAACAACTACATTTGGTATCGATGATAAGAAAGATAAGTCTAGTAATCCTTGATGTGTTTCTCCATCATTTCCAACAATTCCCGCCCTATCTATACACACAGTTACCGGTATGTTTGATAAAGCTATATCATGTACTATTTGGTCATATCCTCTTTGTAAAAATGAGGAATATATTGGTAGTACTGGCTTTAAACCTGCTTTTGCCATTCCTCCAATTAAGCCTAAAGCATGTTGCTCAGCAATTCCAACATCAAAAAATCTGTCTGGAAATTCTTCAGCAAATTCCTTAAGTCCTGTTCCATCTCTCATAGCAGCTGTTACAGCTACTATTTTTTCATCTTTTCTAGCTAATTCAATCAACCTGTTTCCAAACACCTTTGAATAGTCTTTATCCCTTTTAGTCTCTCCTGTTTCTTTGTTATATGCTGAAATCCCATGAAATTTATCCGGATTTTCTTCTGCTAGTTTATATCCTTTACCTTTTTTTGTTACAACATGAATAAGTACAGGTCCTTTTATTTTTTTGCTTCTTTCTAAAATGTCTTCTAGTTTTTTAATATCATGACCATCTACCGGACCTAAATATTTAAAACCTATATCCTCAAAATACATATTGTGAATCACTGCCCTTTTGATTATTTGCTTTGTATAATGTGCAAAACTTACAATTGGTTTTCCTATAAATGGAATTTTATTTGTTATTTGTTTTATTTTTCTATTTGACCTTGTATATCCAGTTTTTGTCCTTATTTTGCTTAAGTATAGTGGTATTCCTCCCACATTTTTTGATATACTCATTTCATTATCGTTTAAAATTACTTTTATATTTGTTTTACTGCTTCCTGCATCATTCAAAGCCTCTAAAGCCATACCCCCAGTTAAAGAGCCATCACCAATTACAGCAATAACTTCATAATCCTCTTTCAGAATATCTCTTGCTCTTGCCATACCTGTTGCAACTGAAATTGAAGTACTACTATGACCTGTATTAAAATTATCATATTCAGATTCACAAATTTTGGGAAAGCCTGATATTCCTCCAAGTTGCCTTATTGTTTTAAACTCTTGTCTTCTTCCTGTCAAAATTTTATGTGCATAACATTGATGACCTACATCCCAAATTATTTTATCCTTTGGCGTGTTAAACACTGAATGAAGTACAACTGTAAGCTCAACAACACCAAGATTTGATGCTACATGCCCACCATTTTTTGAAGTTACATCTATTATTTCATTTCTAATTTCATTACATAAGGTTTTCTTTTCAACCATTTTTAGCCTTCTTAAATCTTCTGGTGAATTAATTTGTTCCAATATTTTGTTCATATTCTGCCTCCACTTCTAGTATATTTTATATGCAATTACTAGAAAAGTCAACACTTTCCTACCACAGCCTATCAAATTTTCTCCCACTTAAATACATATCCATTTGTAATAATTAAGAAACCCCCACTTAAACTAGTAGGGGTTTCATAGAGGCTAGTAAGCCTCTATCAAGGAGGATTTTTGTAAGTGCGTCTGCACTTGCATCCTTTTGCTTCTAATAGAGCTTTTTCTTCTGCCGTTAGTAATACAAAAACGAGATTTGTTTTTGATTTCCTAATGCGCCGGACAATTTCTGGCTCATTGTCGAAATATTTCTTGTGTTTTTTCTTCGAATTAGGAACAAATATGTTAGTTTTGTCTACTTCGTAGAGTTTTTTCTTACTCTCCATCAAATTCCTCCAAATAATATTTTTATACCCAAATGGTAAAGATTATTTGTATTTTATCATATTTTTTTAGTTATGTAAATGTTTTTAGTTGAATTTGTACATTTTTTATAACATTTTGTTTTTAGCCTCTAATGTTTTGGCAAAAAGCAAGAGCAAATTTTCTTAAATCATCTAAAAAATTTCCCAGAGTTTCAAAACTCTGGGGTTGTTTTATGCTATTTTTAATTCTAACCTTAACTTATCAGCAATCATTGCAATAAATTCTGAATTTGTTGGCTTTCCTTTGCTTGCTGAAATTGTGTAGCCAAAGATATTTTCTACTGCATCGTTTTTGCCTCTTGACCAGGCCACCTCTATTGCATGACGTATTGCTCGTTCTACTCTTGATGGTGTTGTATGGTATTTTTCTGCTATTTCCGGATATAGCTGTTTTGTTATTTGATTTATTATGTCTATGTTTTGTACCACCATCATTATTGCTTCTCTTAAATATTGATAACCTTTTATGTGTGCTGGTACCCCAATTTCATGGATTACGTTTGTTACCAATGCCTCTAAGTTTTCTTGATTCTTTTTATTTACTTCATTTATTTCTATGTATTTTTTAGATTCTTTTACATAACAGTTCTCTGTTGTAGATGTTGGTGTTGGTTTGTAATTTTTAATATCTCTTATTCTATTTATTAGTACTTCAATATCAAATGGTTTTACTACATAATATTCTGCACCTAAGCTAATTGCTTTTTGAGTTATTTTTGTTTGCCCAACTGCTGACAACATTATACATATTGGCATTTTTTCTGTTTTTGATGTGTTTAGTTGTTCTAAAACTCCTAATCCATCTAGATACGGCATTATAACATCTAATAGTAAAAGGTCTGGTTTAAGTTTTGCCACTTTTTCACAAGCTTCTTTTCCATCTCTTGCTATTCCTATAACCTCCATATCATTTTCTTTACTTAAATGCTCTACCAAAGTTGCTACAAAGTCTGCATTGTCATCTGCAATTAAAATAGTGATTTTCTCGTTCAATTTGATACCTCCCTAAAAAATAATTGTAAAATATTTACAATTTGCATTATAATACGTTTTTATTAATAATGCAAGACCTTTTTTGAAATTTTTTCCAATTTTGCCGTTTTTGCCTTATATTTCAACGAATTTTTCTTTTAAGATATCAAATTTTGAAATTTTAAAATTGTTATTGTTATATTTGTTTGTAAATTGTTTTGAGATATCTTCTAATATTTCTATAGTTACCTCTATTTGCTCTGAATATTCTATTTTTTTTATTTTTATATTCATTTTCTCCAAATAATATCTTAATGGGTTTAAATAATTATAATCTATTTGTAGTTTTGCCTCATATCCTTTTGCTTTTTGTATTATTTGTGCTTTTTGAATAGCCTTTTCTACGGCTCCAGAATACGCTCTTACTAATCCTCCTGTGCCTAAAAGTATTCCTCCAAAGTATCTTGTAACAATTACTAAAATGTTTGATAGCCCTTGTTCTAATATAATTTTAAGCATTGGAGCTCCTGCAGTTCCTCCGAGGTTCTCCATCATCATTATATTTTACGGCAATTCCTCCGTTCATTTGTTTCTATTGCATATGCAAAACAATTATGGCGAGCATCGTTATGCTTCTTTTTTATTTGCTTTATGTAGTTCTCCGCTTCTTCTATGCTTTCTACATAAAATAAATTAGCTATAAATCTAGATTTTTTTTCTACAATTTCTGCTGATACGTTTTCTTTTATTGTTTTAAAAATAATTTGTTCCTCTATCTTTCATCATCTCTTTCTTCAATATGTTTAATTTCGATGCAAACTGCGGAAGCATCATCCATTGCTAAAAATTTACTCTTATCACTTTGCCTTACTGCTTTTTTTACTGATTTATTTTCTTTTATGCTTAGCGGATCTTTTTTAGCTAATATTCTATTTCTTCTTATTGCATAGCCTAAGTCTTTATTTTGCATTAATGAACTTATTGGAAAACCATCTGAAGATAGTTTTATTGTCTTTACGTTGCTTGGTAAATCTTGTACTATGCAGTTTTTAACCTCTGTATTAATACCATTAAAAACAGCATAACCATATTCACCTGCATTAGGATTGTTTTTTAAATAATCTTGAAGTTTTTTTGGATTATTATACTTTTGAGCCAACCCTTGTTCTTCTATTTCATCCTTTGAAAATCCACTTTTCAATAATGCCTGGTACATTGTATCAGCTATGTATTCTTGTAGTTTTCTTGCTTTTTCATCATCTTTAATATATTGAGGTATAGTTTCTGGTTTTACTATTATTGATTTTGAAAAATCTTCTTCGAACAGCTCTTCTTCTGTATATCCATCTCTAAGTAGTGCTTTTACAATTTCTACTCTTATATTTGCATAGACTTCATCTATCTTTAATTCATGCTCTACTACACAATCATCATAGGTAGCTCTACAATCTCCAACTAACCATATTTGATTATAAAATTTTGAATATATTACTCCTGTTGCTTCTAGCAATTTATCAGTTAAAGATATGTTATATCTTTCACAATATTTTCTAATATACATATTTATGTATTTAACAAACTCTTCAAATGTTAATTCTTTTGCATATGTTGGTGCAGAAGGCCTATCAATTTTCTTTAATGCTTCAGTAATAATACCTGCAATTCTAATTTCCTTCCCGTTTATTTCTATTGAACTTTTATTTGAAACTCCATCAATAACTGCTGCAAAGTTTTCACCTATATATATGTCATCATCATTTTTTCTTGATACTTTTCCTATAGAAGTAGATTCAACATTTTTAATTTTTCTTTCCTTCATATTTGATATCCTTCCATTAACTATTGGTTAAGCCCTGCCACATAGCCTGTTGACCACGCAATTTGTAGATTAAATCCTCCTGTAAATGCATCTAAATCTATTATTTCTCCTGCAAAATATAAACCTTTTATAATCTTAGATTCCATAGTTCTCGGGTTTATTTCCTTTACATTTATTCCTCCTTTGGTTATTATTGCTTCTTCTATCTTTCTAAATCCGTTTATATTTAATTCAAAGTTTTTTAGGATTTTTACAAGTTTTTTTCTTTCTTCTTTTGTTATTTCATTTATTCTCTTTTCTGGGTTTATTCCTATAATTTCTATAATTGTATTTATCATTTTTCTTGGTAGTAGTTTTTCTAAGCTATTTTTAAATTGTTTGTTTCTTAGTTCTTCAAAATCTCTTAAAATTCTATTATCTAGTTTTTCCTCATCTGAAGCTGGTTTTAAGTCTATAAATATTTTTATCTTATTGCTTTTTAACAATTTTTCAATGTTTTTATATCTAATTAATATTGCTGATGCGCTTAAGATTATTGGTCCTGATAGACCATAATGTGTAAATAGCATCTCCCCAAAATCTTCGTAAATTATTTTGTTTTCATGTTTTACTTTGATTGCTACATTCCTTAATGATAGTCCCTGCATATCCTGACATATCTTTTTTGAGTCTTCCTCACAAATTAATGGTACTAGTGATGGTTTTAATGGGGTTATTGTATGCCCTAATTTTTCTGTAATTTTGTATCCATCTCCTGTTGAACCAGTAACTGGATAGCTTTTCCCTCCTGTTGTTAAAATTACTTTATTTGCTAACATTCTTTCTGTTTTACCTTTATATTTGCCTTCAATTCCTATTGCAGTACTTCCTTCCGTAAGAATTTGTGTTACTTCAAAGTTTGTTTTTATCTCTACATTTAGTTCTTTCAGTTTTCTTTTAAAAGCATTTAAAACATCCTCTGCTCTATCTGAAACAGGAAATACCCTGCCTCCCCTTTCTACCTTTGTTGCTACTCCTTGTTTGTTTAAGAAATTTATAATATCTTGATTTGTGTATTGATTGAAACTGCTGTACAAAAATTTAGCATTTTCTGGGATATTTTTCATAAAGTCTTCCATTTCTGCTGAATTTGTTATATTGCATCTTCCTTTTCCTGTAATTAACAGTTTCTTTCCTAAATCTTCCATTTTTTCTAATATGGTTACACTGTTTCCTTGTTCTGCAGTAGTTACAGCTGCAATCATTCCAGCTGGACCACCACCTATTACTATTGTTTTCATTTTGTCTCCTTAATTTTTCATTATTTATTAGAGCTATAGTTTTGTATTTTTAGGGCAGAGATTCGAGCTTAGCCCATCTACTTTATTTTTTCATTTGCATTATTGCTCTAAGAACTCCTGCTTTTCCGTATTCGTATGTTAATCCTCCTTGCATAAAGGCTGTATATGGCGGTCTTATTGGTGCATCACATGATAACTCTATTGATGAGCCTTGTGTAAAAGTACCAGCAGCCATTATTACCTTGTCTGTATATCCTGGCATTTCCCATGGTTCTGGCATTGATATTGAGTCTACTGGTGAACCCATTTGGATTCCTTGACAGAATTTGATTAGTTTTTTCTCATCTTTGAAGCTTATTAATTGAACTATGTCTGTTCTTTTTTCATTGTATTTTGGTAATACTTCATAGCCTAGTTTTTCTAACAGTCTACTTGCAAATATTGCTGTCTTTAATGCATTTGATACCGTTTGTGGTGCAAAGAATAATCCTTGAATTATTTGTTTGTTTATTCCAAGAGTTGGTCCTACTTCTTTGCCTTGGCCTGGTATTGTTAACCTTTCTGCTGCAAGCTCTACGAGTTCCTTTTTGCCTGCTATATATGCACCATTTGGAGCTATTCCTCCTCCTAAGTTTTTGATTAATGAGCCTACTATTAAATCTGCTCCAATACTTGTTGGTTCTTTTGTGTCTACAAATTCCCCATAGCAGTTATCTACCATTATTACAACTTCTGTATTTACATTTCTTATTTCTTTAATTATATTTTTTATACTATCTAATGAGAAACTCTTTCTTGATTCATATCCTCTAGAGCGCTGTATACATATTAATTTAATATTCCCTAGTTTTGCTCTTTTTACTATTTTTTCTGTGTCGAATTCGTCTCCAATTAAATCTATTTGTTCATATTTTACACCATAACTTTTAAGTGAGCTTTTATTCTCTACTAATCCTATTACTTCATCTAATGTGTCATATGGTTTTCCGTTTATGCTTAGCATTGTATCTCCTGGTCTTAGTATTGAAAACAGTGCTACTGTAAGTGCATGTGTTCCTGATATAAATTGATTTCTAACTAAGCTATCTTCTGCTCCTAATACTTCTGCAAATATTTTCTCAATTGTATCTCTTCCAATATCACCATGTCCATATCCAGTTGTTTGTCCAAAGTGCATATCTGATAAATGATATTTTTGAAATGCCATTAATACTTTTAAACTATTAATTTCTTTTATTTTATCAACTTTTTCAAATTCTTTTTTTATTTCCTTTTCAACTTCTTCTGCTAAATCTATTAATTCTTTTGATATTCCAAATTCTTCGTACATTTTTATCCCCCTTTTGTGAAAAGTGGGCGACTATCAGTCGCCCTTACTCATCATCCTCTTCCCCATCATCTTCTTTTTCTTCTAAATTTTTATTTTTACATGCCTTTACCCAAAGAATTCTTTTTTCTTCATATTCTTCTATTTTGTAGGTTACTTTATCTGTCTCTATTACTGGCTTTTCATCATCTTTTGGAATTCTTCCTAGTAATTCTATTAAGTAACCTGATAAAGTATCATAGTCTCCTTCTGGTATATCTACTCCTAATATTTTTCTTAGTTCATATATGCTTACGCTTCCATCTATCATAAATGTATTATCATCTATTTTTTCAAAATCTTTTTCTTCTTCATCATATTCGTCAAATATATTTCCAACTAGTTCTTCTATAATGTCCTCCATTGTTATAATTCCTGCTGTTCCACCATATTCGTCTAAAACTATGGCTAATTGTTGTTTATCTCTTTGCATCTCTTTGAAAAATTCATTTATTGGTTTACTCTCTGATACGAAATATGCCGGTCTCATAAGTTTTTTGATTTTTGCTTCTTTTTTTGTGTATGCATATGCAAGTAAGTCTTTTATGAACAAAACTCCTACTATATTGTCTATATTTTCCTCGTATATAGGTATTCTACTATATTTATATTCTTTAAGTTCTCCTAGTATATCTTCTATGTTTGAGGTTACATCTATTGCATATACCTCTGTTCTATGAATCATTACCTCTGATACTGTTTTATCATTAAATTCAAACACATTGTTTATAAGTTCTTTCTCTTCTTCTTCAATTGAACCTTTTTCTTCTCCAACATCAACCATCATTCTTATTTCTTCTTCTGTAACTGTGCTTTCGTCTTGAGGTCCTATTCCAAATAATTTGCAAATCATATTTGTAGAAAAGTTTAAAAAGTTAACAATTGGTAGGGTTATAAAATGTATAAATCTAACGATTCCAATGCTCCCAAATGCAATTTTTTCTGGATTTTTCATTGCTATTCTTTTTGGTACTAATTCCCCAAACACTAATGAAAAGTATGATAATATAAGTGTTATCAATATTATTGATATCGTATTCCAAGTTGATATGCCTAAATCGATTAAGTTGTTTAACTTTGGAGCTAGTTCACTTGCAAATGCATCTGCTGCAAATGCACTTGATAAAAAGCCTGCTAAGGTTATTCCTATTTGTATTGTAGCTAAGAATTTACTTGGTTCTTTAAGCATTTTCTTTATTCTTTTTGCTTTTTTATTTCCTTCTTTTGCTTGTCTATCAATTTTTGCATCATTCAAAGATATAAATGCTATTTCTGCTGAAGCAAAAAATGCATTTACAAAAATTAGTATAGCTAAAACTATCAGTGAAATCATCTGTTTGTTTCACTTACTCCTTTCTCGTCTAAAAACAATATAATTATATAATGTATTATAGTAATTGTCAATAGTTAGGTCAAAGGAGTAGGGAAAAACTCTCTACTCCTTTGATTTGTTTTATATTAACGTTCTTCATTGTCTTTATATTCTCTATGTGGTTTTGCTTGCTTGTCCACATTATGAAAATTTTCTTTTTGTTTAGCTGTTGGTCTGTAATATCCATTTTTCTGGTTCATTTCAGCTAAACGTTCTTTAAAGGTCCTTTCTTTTCCTTTTTGTGTTATTTCATATAGTGTTCTGTCCTCTTTATTATAATCTTTTAAATTGTCATCGTCCAATTTTTTATCTTCTTCCTTGTTTTTAAATATTTTATTTCCAATGTTTTTAAAGAAGTTAAATACTTTTGCTAATTTTGGATGTTTTTTCTCAAAGTCACTAATTCCTACTAAGTTTTTCTCCTCTTCCTCAAATTCCTCTTCATAGTCATCAAAATCTCTTATACCTACTATTTTATCTTTTAGTTTCTTGAAGAAAGGTTTCTGGTTATAACCATATTTTCTATAATTACTTCCATCAGTAAATCCATCCCTATAACCTTCTTTGCTATCTTTACTTGATGCAAAATCATATTCTTCATTATATTCTTTATCTTGTATTCCATCATCATATCCATTGTTATATGCATTATCGTATTCCGTCTCATCTTCTTTGGCTTTCTCTTTTTTTGATTTTTCAAGGTTTCTAGAAGCTTTAGTTGTTTTAAATAATTTTCCATCTGGTGAGGTAAATCTTTTTCCTTCTGGTTCAACTTTTAAATCAAAATCTAATAGTGATTTTCCTTTCATTAAATTAGCTGCTATTATATTACATTTTGCTATTTTTCTTTCATAAGTAATTCTTTTATCTTCTGCTATCTTATCAAAACCTTTACCTTGTTCTTCTAATGTTCCTATTTGCATATCTAAGTCACTTTGTCTTGTTTGTAGAGGTTCCATTGCTTCCATCTTTGTTTTTAATGTAAATAAAAGGATTTGTCTTTCTTCTTCTGCTATATTGGTTTTTAATTGTTTTTTCATTCCTTCAATTTCTTTTTGATATTGTGTTACTCTTTGCTCTACACCTGATAATTCTTGTCGTTTTTCTTCTATTTCCTGTCTTGTGTCTTTAGGTAAAGCCATTAATCTATGTTCTAAGTCCTTTCTGTATTCAAATATATTTTCAATTTGTTGTTGGTTATTTTTGAAGTTTTCATATCCTGCTAATTCTTTTTTAATTAAGTCTATTTTTGATTTTTGAGTTTTAATTTCTTCTTGTATTTTACTTTTTGCTGCATTTAAAGCATTTTGATATTCTTCTTTTGTTTTAAATTCTCCCTTAACTTTTACTTCTCCACCTTCTAATGTTGCCATTGAAGCTTCTAATTTCGCAATTGTAGCTCTCATTGTTCTGTATTTTGGTTCTTCTGCTTTGTATTTTTCATATTTTATTTCCCATCTTGGTTTATTAGCCATATTTATTCCTCCTTATTATTTTTTCTCGTACATAATCTCTCTATTTATAAGAATAACATATTTTTACAAATTTTGCAAGTTTATTAGAAATTAATTATTCAAACAGCATAAAACCCATATGTTTTTGCAATTCTACATCTATTATTTTTCTTGGATATAAGCCATTTTTTTTGCAATATTTTTTAATGGCTTCTTCTGTTGCCGGTCCAAATTTTCCATTTGGATTATCATTAAGAAAACCTTGTTCTTTCAGTTTTTTCTGTATTTCTAATACATCTGAGCCATACATTCCAGACTTTAAATCTCTAAATCCCTTGCCAAAAGGACCATATGATCCATCTATTATTGTTACTTTTGTACCTGTTGGAATAATTTTATACAAATCAGCTATATCGCTATTTCCCATTCTTATGCATCCATGTGAACTTGCCCATCCTAAAGAATTTGGGTATACTGTTCCGTGTATTCCAAATTGTCCCCATGGTACATTCAATCCCATCCATCTACCTCCAAAGCCTTCTCCCCATGTATCTTTTGAAGTTATAGTCCATGTTCCTATTGGTGAAGGAGTAGACCACTTTCCGTCCTGAGCATTTATAAGTTTTATTTAGTTTTCCATCTTCTAATAAATATAGCTTAGATTCTTCTACATCTACTAAAATTTCATATTTTGATGGTGATGAACTTGTTTGTATGGTTTCTTCCATATGGTTTTTATATGTAAAAATTACCATTAAAGCTACAGGAATAAATACTATGCTTATTAAAATTATATTATTTTTCTTTATGATTACCATAATAATAATTCTATTCTGGTTTTCTTTTTTAAGAACAGAAAACACATCTAACTTTCTCAAACAAGTTAGATGTGTTTTTATTTTTATTATGTAGGAAAGTTCTCCTTGGAATTGACTTCAATAACAAGAAAAATTTCCTATATATGTCCGAATGCGAAGCATTCTGGACAAAGTGAAATAAAGTTTCACTTTTCTTATTCTTTATATTTTTCTTTTTCATGATATGTTGTATGCAAGTATTTATGAGCTCTGTAACTTCCTGGTTCTTCTAGAAATTCTTCGTATAGTTTTTTTATACTTGGGTTTTCGTGTGATTTTCTTATTTTGCTTCTTTCATCAATTTTGTATAGTGCTGCCGCTCTTGCTTCTCTTACATCTATATCGTTTCTTGTTTTTGAACTAACTATTGGTTGTCCTCCACCCATTATGCAACCTCCTGGACATGCCATAATTTCTACAAATTGATAGTCTGCTTTCCCAGCTTTAATTTCTTCTAATATGGTTTTTGCATTAGCTAATCCATGTGCTACTGCGACTTTTATTTCATTTTTTCCCATTTGTACTGTTGCTTTTTTTATTCCTTTTTTGCCTCTTATTTCTTCAAACTCCAACTTTTCTAGTTCTTTCCCTGTGATTTTCTCATATGCTGTTCTTAAAGCTGCCTCCATTACTCCACCTGTTGTTCCAAATATTGCTCCTGCTCCTGTTGCTTCTCCCATTGGGTCATCAAATTCAGAATCTTCAAGTGATTTGAAATCTATATTTGCTTGTTTTATCATTTTTGCAAGTTCACGTGTTGTTATAACACTATCAACATTTTCTAATCCGTTGTTCTTTAATCCATCTCTTGTTTTCTCATACTTCTTAGCAACACATGGCATTACTGATACAACATACATCTTCTCAGGTTCTATTCCTGTTTTTTTAGCATAGTATGATTTTAATATGCTTCCGAAACATTTCATGTGGTGATTTACAGCTTGACAAATGGTCTAATAATTCTGGATAATTCACTTCTATATATTTAACCCATCCTGGACTGCATGATGTTATCATTGGAATTGAATCGTTTGATGCTAGTCTTTCTATTAACTCGTTTGCTTCTTCAATTATTGTTAAATCTGCTCCTGTGTTTGTGTCAAACACTTTATCAAATCCTATTCTTTTTAAAGCTGTTACCATTTTACCTGTTACATTTGTGCCTATTGGTAAGTCAAACTCTTCTCCTAGTGCTGCTCTTACCGCTGGTGCTGTCTGGACTACTACAAAGGTATCTTTGTCTCTTATTTTTCTCCAAACTGTAGCTGTTTCATCCTTTTCTTTTAAAGCTCCAACTGGGCACGCTTCTATACATTGACCACAAAATGTGCAGTTTACATTATTTAGACTTTCTTCGTTTTCTGCTGAAATTCTAGAATTAAATCCACGTCCCGCAACATCTATTGCTCCAACCTTTTGAATGTTTTTGCAAACTGCAACACATCTTTTACACATTATACATTTACTATTATCTCTTACTATTGAAGGAGATAAGTTATCTATTGTTGGTTTGATTTTTTCTCCTTCATATTCTATTTCTGTTACTCCAAATTTATCTGCTAAGGATTGCAGCTCACAATTCCCATTTCTTACACATGTTAAACAGTCTCTATTATGTGTAGATAGAATTAAATCCAACATTATTCTTCTTGCTTCATTTAGCTCTGTAGTATTTGTAGTTACTTTCATTCCTTCTTCTACTCCGAGTTATACAAGATGGAACAAATCCTCTTCTCCCTTCTATTTCTACAATGCACATTCTGCAATCTCCAGCTTCGTTTATTTCTTTTAAGAAACATAATGTTGGTATGTCTATCCCAATCTGCTTTGCTGCTTGAAGCACTGTTGTGCCTCGTTTAACTTCCACTTCTTTACCATCAATTGTTAATTTTACTTTTTCAGACATTTTTAGTTTTTCTCCTTCCTATATAGCCTTGAAATTGCACTTTGAAGCACACAAGCCACATTTTATACATTTTGTTTGATCTATTTTATAGCCTTCTTCTCTATTTCCTGTAATTGCTCCAACTGGGCAGTTTTTAGCACATAGTCCACATCTTTTGCATTTTTCTTGCTTTATTTGCATTTTCTTTAGTAGCTTACATTCTTCAGCAGGGCAGTTCTTATTTTTTATATGAGCTTCATATTCACCTCTAAAGTAATGTAAGGTACTTAATACCGGATTTGGCGCTGTTTGTCCTAGTCCACATACTGAAGTTTTTTTAATTGTTTGGGCAAGTGTCTCTAGTTTCTCTATGTCTCCTTCTTTACCTTTTCCTGATGTAATCCTTTCTAGTATTTCAAGCATTCTTTTTGTTCCTATTCTACAAGGTGTACATTTTCCACAGCTTTCATCTACTGTAAAACCTAAATAGAATTTAGCTAAATTCACCATACATTTTGAATCATCCATTACTATAAGTCCACCTGAGCCCATCATTGAGCCTATTTTAGATAGTGATTCATAATCTATTGGTGTATCAAGGTTCTCCTCTGGAATACATCCTCCTGAAGGTCCTCCTGTTTGTGCTGCTTTAAATTTTCTACCATTTGGAATCCCTCCGCCTATATCAAATACTATTTCTCTTAGAGTTGTTCCCATTGGAACCTCTACTAATCCTACATTTACCACATTTCCACCTAATGCAAATACTTTTGTTCCTTTTGAGGTTTCTGTTCCTATGCTTGAATACCATTCTGCACCATTTAATATTATTTTTGTTATGTTTGCATATGTTTCAACATTATTTATAAGTGTTGGTTTCATAAATAGTCCTGCATTTGCCGGAAATGGTGGTTTTAAACGTGGTCTACCACTTTTTCCTTCTATTGATTCTAATAGCGCTGTTTCCTCTCCACATACAAAAGCTCCTGCCCCAAGTCTTACTTGTAAATCAAATTCAAAATCTGTTCCAAATATGTTTTTACCGAAGTATTCCATATTCTCTTGCTTGGTCTATTGCTGTTTGAAACCTATGTACTGCTATTGGGTATTCTGCTCTTACATAAATATATCCCTTATTTGCTCCAATGCTATATCCTGCTATCATCATAGCTTCTACTACTGAGTGTGGATCTCCTTCTAATATGCTTCTATCCATAAATGCTCCTGGGTCTCCCTCATCTGCGTTGCATACTACATATTTTTGATTTCCCTCTGCCATTCTTGTAAGTTCCCACTTTTTGCCTGTTGGAAAGCCTGCTCCTCCTCTTCCACGAAGTCCTGAATTTGTAACCTCTTTTATTACTTCTTCTGGTGTCATTTCTAGCAAAACTTTTTCTAAGGCTTTATATCCATCAAATGCAATATATTCGTCAATATTCTCTGGGTCTATTATTCCACAATTTTTAAGTGCTATTCTTTTTTGCTTTTTGTAGAAGTTTAACTTATCTAATTGTTTTACTGTTTTGTTATCAATATCTTGGCATAGTAATCTTTCAACAATTTGTCCATTTATTATATGTGTATTTATTATTTCCTCTGTATCCTCTGGAGTAACGTGTGCATAAAATATATCTTCTGGTCTAATTATTACAATTGGACCTTTTGCACATAATCCAAAGCATCCTGTTTGGATTACTTTTACATTTTCTATGTTTTTTTCAGCTAATATTTTTCTAAAATTTTCTATTATTTTTGGAGATTTTGAAGAAGTGCAACCAGTTCCATGGCATACTAATATATGCTTTTCTCGTGTATTTGCTTGTAGATTAACACGTAAATCTAATTCTTTTCTTTTTGTTTCTCTTATTCTATGTATTTCTTCTAAGGTTTTCATAGTATTCATCCTCTCTAGTTTAATTTTGTATTTTCTGGCGAACTGGTCTTCGCCTTTACACTATTTTCTTTTAGGTTAGTGGTAAATTGAAAATCAATATTTATATGTTGACATTATTCTTTTGACATATATTCATCTATTATTTTGTCTAATAGTTCTGGAGTAGCGTTTCCATATACTTCATCATTTACTGTAAATACAGGAGCTAGTCCACATGCTCCAATACATCTTGTAGCTTCTATTGAAAATTTTCCGTCTTTAGTAGTTTGTCCAACATCTATCCCAAGTTTTGACTTTAATTTATCTAATATTTTTTCAGATCCTTTTACAAAGCATGCTGTTCCTAAACATACTGACACATTATATTTTCCTTTTGGTTTTAGGCTAAATCTTGAATAAAATGTTATAACTCCATAAATTTCCGCCATTGTTAGTCCTAAATATTCTGAAATAGCTAGTTGTGCTGTTCTTGGTATATATCCATAAGTTTCTTGTACTTCATTTAATATTTGTATTAAATTACTTTTATCTTGTTCATATTTTGATAATATTTTTTCCATTTTTTCATCTCTGTGGTTTTCTTCACAGTTACATTCACAGCTCATAATGTTCCTCCTAAAATTCTTTTTTCTATTCTATTATAATATATTTTCTAAAAAAAAACAGTATTTTTTTAAAATTGGTAAAAATTTTAAGTGCCAAAGATAATCTTCCTTGGCACTTAAATTGCAAATTTTAGTAGTTGCATTATTTCAAAAAAGTAACTAATTATACCTTTTTTTGCTACTTGTTCTTTTGTTTTTATTTGAATTTCATCAATTACTTCTTCACCTTTTTTTACTATGATTCTTCCAACCTCTGTATTTGCAGGTACTGGTGCTTCGAATTTTTTTATTACTGTTGTATCTATTTTTATTGTTTCATTTTTTTCCATTGGATAATATATGTATTTCCCACACTCTTTATATATATCTGGCCTTAATTTTACTCCTTTTACTATTCTTATTCTCTTTAAGTTTATCTTTTGCCACAATTCATATTCACTATTTACTGCTTCTTCTACATTGAATAGTTTATAGTTTTTATATATATATTCTATAAGTTTTATTGAATCTTGTGTTCTTATCTTTCTTGTATCTGCTCCTAATACTACTACTATTATTTCAAATCCATCTCTTGAAGCAGATGTTACTAAACATCTTCCTGCTTTGCTTGTATAGCCTGTTTTTACTCCATTTACTCCATTTAAATATCCTAATAATTCATTTGTATTTGATAGTGTTTTTGGTATTCCATTTATATTTACTGTATACTCCTTTGTAGAAACCACTTGTGCTATTTTTGGGTTTTTAAGTGCATGGTCTGTAATTATTGCAAGCTCAAGTGATGTTGTGTAGTGTCCATCTCTATCTAATCCGTGTGGCGTTACAAAGTGTGTATTTACTAGTCCTAAGCTTTCTGCTTTTTGATTCATAAGTTCAGCAAATTTTGGTACACTACCTGATATACTTATTGCAATTTGAACTGCTGCATCATTTCCAGAGCATAGCATTAAACCATATAACAAATCATTATATGTTATTTTATCGCCAGTATGTAGTCCTAATCTTGAGCCTATTGTATTTGCCGCTTCTTTAGTTACACTTACTTCTTCACTCAGTCTGTCTGTTCCTATCTGTTCAAGCATTACTAATGCTGTCATTATTTTTGTTGTACTTGCCATTGGAACAGGCGTGTTTTCATTTCTTCCCCATAGAACGGTTCCTGAGCTTCTATCATATACTACTGCATATCTAGATAAAATAGATATTTGTTGTGCTTGTTTAACCTCTTCAACTGCTTCATCTAGCCACACATAGTCCCATTTATCTGGGTTCTCTTCTTCATATGCAAAGCAAAAGCTATTAAAACTTACTATACTTATTAATAAAATTGTAAATAGAATCTTCTTTATTTTCATTTTAAATTCACCTTGTACATTTATATTCATATACATTGCTTTTTATTTATGATTTTTCTATGAAAATTCTATCATAAGAGATGCTTTTATTCAAGTTTTTTTGGAATTTAAACTCTTTAGGTATCTGTTAAGTAATATAATAACACTTTGACAGATATTTTTTGTTATGATAAAATATGTATATGTTTAGAAAGAAGGGTTTTTATGGATATTTATTCTCAGGATTTTACCGTTACTCTTTCAGATGTTGGAGAAAATAATGCACTTACAAATAAAGGGATTCTAAGAATGTTACAAGAAATTGCTTGTGTTCATTCTAGTCTTGTTGCTTTTGGAATTAATGATTCTGCAACTACTGGTTTCTCCTGGATATTACTTAATTGGAAGCTCCAAGTTTTTGCAAGGCCTATTTGGAATACCAAACTAAAAGTGTCTACTTGGTGTAGTAAGCACACTCTTATTGCTTTTTATAGAGATTTTGAAGTTCTAGACAGTGATAATAATTTAATTGCAATTGCTACCTCTAAATGGGTTCTATTTGACATTAATAAAAATGGTATTACTAAACTAAATGACGAAATCAAAGCCAAATATACTCAACAAGTAGATAAACATGTCTTTGATGTTCCAATGCTGGAAAAATTAAAAGAGCCAGAAAATAATGAGTTTGTACGCGAGTATACTGTTCAAAGAAGAGATATAGATACAAATCATCATATAAACAATTTAAACTATTTAGATTTTGCTTATGAGGCTATTCCTGATGACATTTTCTCTCATTCTGATTTTAAAAACGTTGAAATTATGTACAAGCATGAGGCTAAACTCGGGGATACTCTAAACTTATTTTATACTAAGCAGAAAGACTCAATTTTTGTTACTATTAAAAATAAGAAAACAGACAAATTACATTGTATTTTAAAATTATATTAATTTAAGAAGGTTTTTCTTCTTATATTATAGCTCATTATAACTTTTCCTGCCTTTAACCTTTAAACAGTTACTACTTTTTTCTTAACTTTTCCATTTTCTGTTTACAAATTTTAAAAAAGGTTATATTATATTGTATATTAATGTGGAAAGGATGTTTTTTATATGGGTGAAACTGAAAAATTAAAAGATTTTTTGTTTGATATGAAAAAATGTGGCTGGGAAACTGTTTCAGATGTTGCAAAACAGGATATTATTAAGTTTAGCGATGAGTACATTCATTTTCTAAACAGAAGTAAAACTGAAAGAGAGGCTACTAGCTTTATTACAGAGGTTTTAGATAAAAATGGTTTTGTTAATATAAAGGATAAAATGATTTTAGTTCCTGGTGATAAGGTTTACTATGTGAATAGAGAAAAATCAGTTTATGCTGCTGTTTTGGGTACTAAACCTGTTGAAGCTGGACTAAATATTATTGGTTCTCATATTGATTCTCCAAGACTTGATTTGAAGCCAAATCCTTTATATGAAGATACTGGATTTGCATATTTTAAAACACACTATTATGGTGGTGTTAAAAAATATCAATGGACTACTATTCCTCTTTCTATTCACGGTGTTATTGTTAAAGCAAATGGAGAAAAGATTACTATAAATATTGGCGAAGATGAAAATGACCCAATATTTACAATTACAGATTTACTTCCTCACCTTGCACAAGAGCAAATGGAAAAGAAGTTAAAAGATGGAATTGCTGGAGAAGATTTAAATTTATTAATTGGTAGCATTCCAATTGGAGATGAAAAAATAACTGAAAGAATTAAATTAAATGTTTTGAAAATATTAAATGATAAGTATGGTATTACTGAAAGAGATTTTGTAAGTTCTGAACTTGAACTTGTACCAGCTTTTAAGGCAAGAAGCTTAGGTTTTGATAGAAGTATGGTTGCAGGATATGGTCAAGATGATAAGGTATGTGCATACACATCTTTAAGAGCATTACTTGATACTTTAGCTCCTACAAAAACTGCTATTTGTATATTTGCTGATAAGGAAGAAATTGGCAGTATGGGTAATACTGGTATGGAATCACATGTATTTGATACATTTATTTCTGAATTATTAAATAAAACAAATACTAATAGACCAAATCTATTAGATAAAGTATTTTGTAATTCAAAGATGCTTTCAGCTGATGTTGATGCTGGCTTAGATCCAATTTATGCATCTGTTTCTGAAAAGAATAATGCTGCATACTTAGGTAGAGGGGTTGGGCTTAACAAATATACTGGAGCTCGCGGAAAATCTGGTGCTTCTGATGCAAATGCAGAGTTTGTTGCAACAATAAGGAATATATTTGAAGCAAATAATGTTTCTTATCAAGTTAGTGAACTTGGAAAGGTTGATACTGGTGGAGGTGGAACAATTGCTTACATTTTAGCTAATAAGGGTGTAGATGTTATAGATTGTGGTGTTCCAGTTCTATCAATGCATGCTCCTTATGAAGTAACAAGTAAATTTGATATTTATGAAGCTTATAGAGGATATCTAGTCTTTTGGAGAAATTAAAAATAAATCTCCGGCATTGCCGGAGATTATTTTTAATCTTGGTTTGTTTCTGTTTCTTGATTTTCTGTAGTAATATTTTTATCTCTGTAAATTGATAGTCCTGTTCCTGCTGGGATTAGTTTTCCTATGATTACGTTTTCTTTTAGTCCAATCAATAAATCTGTTTTTCCTTTTATTGCAGCTTCTGTTAACACTCTTGTTGTTTCTTGGAAAGATGCTGCTGATAGGAAACTTTCTGTTGCTAGAGATGCTTTTGTTATTCCTAGTAGTACCCTTTGTCCTTTTGCTGGTATCTTTCCTTCTTCTTCTAGCTTAGCATTTTCTTTGTTAAACTCATTTATATCAACTAAAGAACCTACAAACATTTGGCTATCTCCACTATCTTCTATCTTTACTTTTTTAAGCATTTGTCTTGATATTATTTCAATGTGTTTGTCATTGATGTCAACACCTTGATTTCTATATACTTTTTGTACCTCTGATGTTAGGTACTCAAATACTCCTTGTGGTCCTTTTATAGTTAATATTTCATTTGGATTTATTGAACCTTCTGTTATTGGGTCACCTGCTTCTATAATGTCACCATCTTTTACTTTTAATTTTGAACCAAAGCTTATTGTATATGTTTTGCTATCTGCTTCTCCTATTACAACAACTTCTTTTCTCTTTTTTGTATCCTCTATTTTTATTTTTCCTGCTATTTCTGAAATTACTGCTAATCCCTTTGGTTTTCTTGCTTCAAATAGCTCTTCAACCCTTGGAAGACCTTGTGTTATATCTCCTCCAGCTACACCACCTGTATGGAATGTTCTCATTGTAAGCTGTGTACCTGGCTCTCCTATTGATTGTGCAGCTATTATTCCAACTGCCTCACCAATATTTACTTTCTTTCTTGTTGCCAAGCCCATTCCATAACACTTAGAGCATACTCCATGTCTTGTTTTGCATCCAAGTACTGAACGTACCTTTACTTTTGTAATTCCAGATGCTACTATTTTATCTGCTAAGGCTGGTGTTATTAATGTGTTAGTGTCTGCTATAATTTCGCCTGACGTTGGATCTTTAATGTCTTCAAATAAGAATCTTCCTATAAGTCTTTCTTCTAGTTTTTCTATTACTTGATTTCCATCTTTGATATCTTCTATTTCAATATATTCGTCTGTTCCGCAATCATCTTCTCTTACGATAATGTCTTGTGATACGTCTACTAACCTTCTTGTTAGATATCCAGAGTCTGCTGTTCTTAAAGCTGTATCTGCTAAACCTTTTCTAGCGCCATGTGATGAAATGAAGTATTCTAGAGGATCTAGTCCTTCTCTAAAGCATGCTTTAATTGGTATTTCAACTGCTTTTCCTGATGTGTTTGCCATTAGTCCACGCATACCTGCAATTTGACGTAATTGGTTCATATTACCTCTGGCTCCTGACTGTGCCATCATATATATTGGGTTTAATTCATCAAAGTTTTCTTTCATAGCTTCTGTAACATCATTTGTAGCTTTTTCCCAAATGTTAATTACTGAAGAATATCTTTCTTCGTTTGTAATTAAACCACGTTTATATTGTTTTGCTATATTTTCAACATCTTCATCAGCTTTTGCTAAAATATCTTTTTTAGCTTCTGGAACTGCAACATCTGCAACAGATACTGTTATAGCACCCTTTGTTGAATATTTATAACCTGTAGCTTTGATATAGTCAAGCAATTCTGCTGATA
>USJO01000007.1 GCA_900555075.1 uncultured Clostridium sp. | reverse complement strand
AAAACAGATGAAATAAAAAAAGTAGTCTAAAAATAAGGGGAGAGCTAGTTACAGAAATGTAGCTAGTTTTCATAAAATCATAAAGGCAAATTTTAATGCAACTTTTAATGCAACGCCAATAAAAAAGTATAAAAAGGGATAAAAAAATATAAAAAGCATAATAAAATACAAGTACGGAAAAGCTAGTTATACGAGGCAATACGAGAATTTATAAAAAAATACAAGAAATTACAAAAGTATCTTTTTCTACCATATACACAAGGGTAAGTTCAATTTACTTAATAATACTTGTTTTTTTATTAATTTAATAATTCATAAAAGAAGCTAGAACTTTTCTGGTTTCTTTTTTTTCACCCAAAAATGAAAATTAGAATATACTATAGGTAGATAAGTTTGTAGGAGGAATAGGTTGTGAAAGAATTACTAAAGATTAAGAATGTATCAAAAATATATCAGGCTAAGAATGGAGAAATAGAGGCTTTAAAAGATATAAATTTTAGCGTAGAACAAGGAGAATTTGTGAGTTTGATTGGACCTAGTGGATGTGGTAAATCAACTCTATTATCAATTATTGCAGGACTTGAGGAAAAAACTACAGGTAATCTCTACATAGATGGGGAAGAAAGTTTTGGTATATCACCTAAAATTGGATATATGCTACAAAAAGATAGTTTACTTGAATGGAGAAGCATATACAAAAATGTAATATTCGGTTTAGAAATAAGAAAAATTAAAACAGAAGAAAATAGGAGATATGTAGAACAACTTTTGAAAAAATACCATCTATATGAATTTAAAGACAAATATCCATCTCAATTATCAGGAGGAATGCGCCAAAGGGTTGCTCTAATTAGAACTTTGGCTATAAAGCCTAAAATACTGTTGTTGGATGAGGCATTTTCTGCTATTGATTATCAAACAAGACTTATGGTTACAAAGGATATATACAAAATCATAAAAAATGAAAATGTAACAACATTAATGGTTACTCATGATATTTCAGAAGCAATAAGTATGTCTGACAGAATTATAGTATTAACAGAAAGACCAGCCACAATAAAAAGTATTCACAACATAGATTTTGAAATGGAAAATAGAGACCCATTAAATGTTAGAGAAAGTCCTAAATTCAGCAAATATTTTGACACCATTTGGAAGGAGTTAGATGTGAATGCATAAGAAAAACATCTCAAAAGATAGGCAGAGATACTTAAGAAAAATATGGATAAAGAAAACCTCAATCTTATTAACTCAAATTGGAATAGTGATTGCTTTTATTGTAATATGGGAAATAAGCGCAAACAAGGGATTAATAGACAGCTTCATAACTAGTCAACCAAGCAGAATTTTGAAAACCTTTATGAACTTATCTGAAAATAAACTATTAATGCATCTATGGGTAACCTGTGAAGAAACACTTATAGGATTTTTGCTAGGAGTATTAATTGGAACTGTAATAGCAATGCTTTTGTGGTGGTCAGACTTTTTAAGCAAAGTTTCAGAACCATTTTTAGTTGTATTAAATAGCTTACCAAAGGTTGCATTAGGACCAATAATAATCATATGGGTTCGGTGCAGGTAAACGGTGCCATTATAACTATGGGGTTAGCAATTTCCCTTATTGTAACAATAATGGAAATTTTAAATGGCTTTTTAGATACAGATGAGGAAAAAATAAAAATGGCGCAAACTTTTAATTGTACTAAGTTTCAATTATTAACAAAAATTGTAATTCCTGCGAACATTTCAACATTTATAAATTCACTAAAAATTAACATAGGATTATCATTAGTAGGTGTTATAACAGGTGAATTTTTAGTATCGAAAGCAGGACTAGGATACTTAATAGTTTATGGAGGTCAAGTATTTAAACTAGATTTAGTTATGACAGGTGTAATAATCTTGGCACTCGTAGCAACCATACTTTATGGTTCAGTAGTCTTAATAGAAAGACTAGTTTCAAAATCTCATAAATTTATATAGGAGGAGACAAATTGAAAAAAAAGATAATAGCAATAATATTAATTGCTGTAATTGCAGGTATAATAGCAGCAGTTGTTATAGCAACAAATAAAAATACTACACAAAATCAAAAGGGAACAACTCTTGTAAAGGTTAATGAAGTTACAAGATCTGTTTTTTATTCTCCACAATATGTTGCAATAGCATTAGGCTATTTTGAAGAAAAAGGCATAAAAGTTGAATTAACAACAGGGCAAGGAGCAGATAAAGTTATGACAGCAGTTCTATCAGGTCAAAGTGACATAGGATTTGCTGGACCAGAAGCTTCAATTTATGTATTTAATGAAGGTAAAAATGACTATACACAAGTATTTGCACAGCTTACAAAAAGAGACGGATCATTTTTAGTAGCTAGAAATAAAGCAGAAGTATTTGACTGGAAACAACTAAAAGGAACAACAATAATACCAGGAAGAAAAGGTGGAGTTCCTTATATGACATTTGAATATGTATTAAAGCAAAAAGGCTTAGACACATCAAAAGATTTAGTATTAGATGATAGCATAAGTTTTGATTTGATGGCAGGAGCATTTGCAGGAGGAAATGCAGAATATGTAACACTGTTTGAGCCTACAGCATCAATGACAGAAAATCAAGGAGCAGGTTATATAGTAGCATCAGTAGGAGTAGAAGCAGGAGAAATTCCATACACAGCATATTTTGCAAAGAAAAGTTATATAGAAAAAAATGAAGAATTAATTCAGAACTTTACAGATTCAATATATAAAGGACAAAAATGGACTGAAGAACACTCAGCAGCTGAAATTGCAGAATTGATAAAAGACTTTTTCCCAAGCACAGATGTAAAAATGTTAGAAAACTCAATACAAAGATACAAAGACATAGATGCATGGAATCAAACACCAGTATTAACAGAAGAAGCATTTAACAAACTACAAGATGTAATGGAAGAAGCAGGAGAACTTGAAAAAAGAGCAGATTATTCAAAAGTAGTAAACAATAAATACGCTGAAAAAGCAATAAAAAACAATTGAAATAAAACTTGAGGTGCCCAAAAATGGCACTTCAAGTTTTTTAGCAAGATATTACATAAAGATTATATTTCCATTACAAATTATAAAAAACAACAAAAAAAATAAATTTTTTGTTGTTTTTTTCAAAAATATGATATAATTATCAGTAACAAACAAGAAGAAAGAGGGAACATAAAAAACATGCAAAAGGTTATAAAAGACGTATTTCAAGATTATAAAAAAGAAAATGATATAATAAATGCTACTATACAAAAAATAGATTTATATAAAAAAAGCAATAAATTAGAGGTTGAATTATTTAGTCAAAATCAGCTAAAAATAGAAGATTTAGCTGATTTTGAAACGTATCTAAGTACAAGATTTAATATACAAACAATAATACTAGATGTAAAATATCCTAAAATACAGTTAAGTCATACATTAGAAGAGGATTGGGATAAAATAATAAAATATGTTTCTGTAAAATTTCCTATTACAAAAGCAATTCTAAAAGGAAGCACTATTGAATTAAATCAAAATAAGGCCGTAATCAATTTAAAAAATAAGAGCTCAGAATTTTTATATGCATATTCAGTAGATGGTGTTTTAGAAAGACTTTTCATGAACCTATATGGAATAAAATATAAAGTTACATATAATGAAAATATGAGTGAAGACGATATGGCAGAGCAAAAACATTTACTAGAGGAGATGCAAGATAATGTATGTAAAACAATGATAAACAATATAAGAATTTTTGCAGAAGAGAAAGAAGTAAAACAGGAGATTAAAGAGAAAAAAGAACCAGAAGAAACACAAACACCATTAATAATAGGAAGAAATGCAAATATTAAAGAGCAAATTGTGAAAATTAAAGATTTAACAGCAGATTATGGAAGGGTTGCCCTTGAAGGGGAAGTTATTAGAACAGACTCAAGAGAACTTAAAAATGGTAAAACATTAGTAATGTTTGATGTGTATGATGGAACAAGTACAATTACTTGTAAATCTTTTGTTGAGCCTGAAAAAATTGAAAAGGTAACAGCAAGAATTAAACCAAAAATAAGAGTAAAACTTCAAGGAAATGCAATGTATGATAATTTCGCAAAAGAGCTTGGAGTAATTGCAAATATTGTTATAGAATTACCACCACAAGCAGGAATTATAAGAAAAGATAATAGCATAACAAAGCGTGTAGAACTACATATGCATACTCAAATGAGCCAAATGGATGCAATTACACCTGCAAAAGAATTAATAAAACGTGCAGCAGCTTGGGGAATGAAATCAGTTGCAATTACAGATCACGGTGTTGTACAAGCATTTCCAGAAGCAAATCATGCTGTTGATGATTTAGGCTTAGATATAAAAGTTTTATATGGAGTAGAAGCATATTTTGTACCAGATGATGAAATACCAGAAGGAAAAGATGGCTGGAAAAAAGTTAAACCATATCATGCCATAATACTAACACAAACACAAAAAGGATTAAGAAACTTATATGAATTGATATCAGTATCACATATTCAATATTTCCATAAAAAACCAAGAATATTACAAAGTGTATTTGAAAAATATAGAGAAGGATTAATTTTAGGAAGTGCTTGTGAACAAGGAGAATTATATAGAGCGATATTACATAACAAACCACAAGAAAAAATTGAAAAAATTGCTAAGTACTATGATTATTTAGAGATACAACCACTAGGAAATGATGATTTCCTAATAAGAGATGGAACAGTACCAGATAGAGAAGCTTTAAAGGAAATAAACAGAAAAATTGTGGCATTAGGAGAAAAGTTTGGAAAACTAGTAGTAGCAACATGTGATGTTCACTTTATGGATCCACAAGACGAAGTATATAGAAGAATATTAATGGCAGGACAAGGTTTCTCAGACTGCGACAATCAGGCACCATTATATTTTAGAACAACAGAGGAAATGATTAAGGAGTTTGATTATTTAGGACCAGAAAAAGCATATGAAGTAGTTGTAACCAACACAAACAAAATAGCAGACTTATGCGAAAATGTATGCCCAATTTCAAAAGAAAAATGCCCTCCAGTAATACCAGGCGCAGAAAAAGAAATAAAGGAAACCTGTGAAAATAAAGCAAAAGAATTATATGGAGACCCTCTTCCAGAAATAGTTGAAGCAAGACTAAAAAAGGAATTAGATTCAATTATAAAAAATGGTTTTTCAACACTATACATAATTGCACAAAGGTTAGTGCAAAAATCAAATGAAGATGGATACTTAGTTGGCTCAAGAGGTTCAGTTGGTTCCTCATTTGTAGCAAATATGCTTGGCATAACAGAAGTTAATTCACTACCACCACACTACAGATGCTCAAAGTGCAAGTATTCAGACTTTACTGATTATGGAATAAAAAATGGAGTTGACCTACCAAATAAAGTTTGCCCAAACTGTGGAGAAAAACTTTGTAAAGACGGAATGGATATACCATTTGAAACCTTTTTAGGATTTAACGGAGATAAAGAGCCAGATATAGACTTGAATTTTTCAGGAGAATATCAAGGAAAGATACATAGGTATGCAGAAGTTATATTTGGAAAAGGAAAAACCTTTAAAGCTGGAACAGTAGGAACAATGGCAGAGAAAACAGCTTTTGGATATGTAAAAAAATATTATGAAGAAAGAAACATACCTATAACAAATGCAGAAATATCAAGACTAGTTGAGGGCTGTGTTGGAATAAAAAGAACAACAGGACAGCATCCAGGAGGAATTATAGTTGTACCACACGGAAGAGAAATTTATGAATTTTGTCCAGTTCAACATCCAGCAGATGACCCAAATTCAGACATAATAACAACACATTTTGATTATCACTCAATAGATAAAAACTTACTTAAATTAGACATGCTAGGACACGATGATCCTACAGTAATAAGAATGTTACAAGACTTAACAGGAGTAGACCCTAAATCTATACCACTAGATGATAAAGAAACAATGTCACTATTTAGTTCAACAAAAGCATTAGGTGTAACACCAAAACAAATAAATTCACAAGTAGGCTCATTTGGGGTGCCAGAATTTGGAACAAAGTTTGTACGAGATATGCTAGTAGATACAAAACCAACGACCTTTGAAGAATTAATAAGAATATCTGGAGTATCGCATGGTACAGATGTATGGGTAAACAATGCACAAACACTAATAAAAGAAGGAACTGCAACATTAAGTGAAGCAATATGTACAAGAGATGATATAATGACATACTTAATAAAACAAGGCTTGCCACCAGATAAAGCTTTTAAAATAATGGAAAGCGTACGTAAAGGAAAAGGTTTATCTCCAGAACAAGAAGAGCTCATAAAACAATTTGATGTTCCGGATTGGTATATAGCATCTTGCAAAAAGATAAAATATATGTTTCCAAAAGCACATGCAGTAGCATATGTAACAATGGCATTTAGAATAGCATGGTTTAAGGTCCATATTCCACTTGCATATTATGCAGCATTTTACACAATAAGAGCAACAGAGTTTGATAGCGAATTTATGATATACGGTAAAGAAAAGGTAAAAGCAAAAATGAAGGAAATAGAAATGCAAGGAAATAATGCTAGTCAGAAAGATAAAGGAATGTATACAATATTAGAAATAGTATTAGAATTTTATGAAAGAGGATTTGAATTCTTGCCAGTTGACTTATACAAATCACATAGTAACAAATTTCAAATAGAAGATGGAAAAATAAGACCACCACTATCTAGTATAGCAGGTTTAGGAGGAATAGCAGCAGATAATATTTACAAGGCAGCACAAAAAGAAGGACACTTTATGTGTATAGACGACTTACAATACAAAGCAAAAATAGGAAAATCAACAACAGAATTACTTGGAAAATTTGGATGTTTAGACGGAATGAGCCAAAGCAACCAAATAAGTTTATTCGGATAAAAATAGCCTAAGTAGGAGAAAGCTTCCTACTTAGGATTTTTTTAAGGAGTTCTTATTGAATATTTCTTTAAAATGATATATAATATTTAACAGTTAAAATGTAAAAAAAGAGGAGATACATATTATGAAAATAGGAATAGTAGGATTACCAAATGTTGGAAAAAGTACAATGTTTAATAGTATTACAAAAGCAGGAGCAGAGTGTGCAAATTACCCTTTTTGTACAATAGAGCCAAATGTAGGGATGGTAGCAGTTCCAGATGAAAGATTAGATAAATTAACCGAAATGTATCATCCACAAAAAACAACACACGCAGTTATTGAATTTGTTGATATTGCAGGGTTAGTCAAAGGAGCAAGCAAAGGAGAGGGACTTGGAAATAAATTTTTATCACATATAAGAGAAGTAGATGCAATAGCAGAGGTTGTAAGATGCTTTGAAGATGAAAATATTGTTCACGTTGATGGAAATATCAATCCTAAAAGAGATATTGAAACCATTAATTTAGAGCTAATATTTGCAGATATGGAAACTATTGATAAAAGGATGGATAAGGCAATAAAAATGTTAAAGGCAGACAAAAAATATCAAATTGAAATAGATGCTCTAAGTAAAATAAAAGCCTTGCTAGAACAAGGAAAATCAGCAAGAAATGTGAAACTTACAGATGAAGAAAAAGATATGGTAAAAGACTTGTTTTTATTAACATCAAAACCAATTATATATATAGCAAATGTTGAGGAATATCAACTAACTAATATTGAAAATGATGAAAATGTTAATAAAGTAAAGGAAATAGCAAAAGAGGAGCAAACAAAATGCATTCCACTTTGTGCAAAAATAGAAGAAGAACTAAGCGCTTTAGAGGATGCTGATAAAAAAGAGATGCTAGAAGCATTAGGACTAAAAGAATCTGGACTAGATACAGTAATAAGAGAGAGCTATGATTTACTTGGACTAATGTCCTTCTTAACAGCAGGAGAGCCAGAAGTAAGAGCATGGACAATAAAGAAAGGAACAAAAGCTCCAGAAGCGGCAGGAAAAATTCACTCAGATATACAAAGAGGATTTATCAAAGCAGAAATAGTTTGTTTTAATGATTTAATAAGAGAAGGTTCAATGGTGGCAGCTAAAGAAAAAGGCTTAGTACGTTCAGAAGGAAAAGAATATATTATGCAAGATGGCGACATAGTGTTATTTAAATTTAATGTATAAAACAAACCAGTGGAAGACCACTGGTTTTATTTTATTATGTAGGAAAGTTCTCCTTGGAATTGACTTCAATAACAAGAAAAGTTTCCTATATATGTCCGAATGCGAAGCATTCTGGACAAAGTGAAAAGAAGTTTTACTTTTCTTATTATATTTCACTTTTACTACTCTTGATTAACTTTTCTAATTAATATAATAGGAGTTGATTCATGTCCTTGTCCAGCAGGATTATCTCTTATAAGTTCTCTTAATTCCTCTTTTGTCATTTCCAAATCTGAAGATTTTCCAAGAACTAATTGACCTATATCATTTGCATCAACTATCATACAACTTATACCTAATTTGTCTTTTATTTCATCACAAACCCCATCTGAATTTTCAGGTATTCTTATTCCCATATCTAAGTAAGTATCAAAAGCATCATCACAAAAACCATCTAGTCCCACAACCTCAGGACCAACTATTTTATAAAACACACCCTTCTTACCAAACAATTTACCAACACCCGCACATATTGCTGCAAATATAACTTTCAATCTTCCACAAAGATTAATTGCTATTTGCATTTTAAAAGGATTACCAACAGATTCCCCTGCAGGAGTTTGGTTGACAAACCTAGACAAAAACTTTGCCAAACGACTTACCTTTATATCTTTTTTTAATATTACTCTATTTTGACACAAAGCAATAATTTTTTCACTACAAGAAACTATATCTCCCTCTTCATAAATAGGTGAAACATACTCTCTAAAGACGTCAATATAATTTTCACCCTGCTTAATAAATCTTGTTTTTATAGCATGTCTTAAATAATGGTTACCAAAAGCATCTATTTCGACATTTTTACCTTCATTTGCAAAAAACTCCATATGAAAACTCCTTTTTATTTAATATTATATATCAATATTTTTTGAATATCAATAACTATTTACAACTTTTTTGCATAAAATCTTGAAGGATTAAAAATAATATGATAATATAATAGAAAAATAGTGTTATCAAGGAGAAAAAATATGATAAAGTACAAATTAAAAATGATATTTGGAATGAGATACAAAAGCTTTTTCGAAACAATAAACACAGTTCACAAAATCACAAAAAAGCCTAAAATAATCATTTTCTTTGACATTGTACATTGTGCAATAAAATATGGAGCAGGACATAATGATTATAAAATATTTGAATTTTATAATATGGACAGCAAAAGTAGAGACACATACTTAACAAGAATTAGAAACAAAAAAATAATTGAACACTTAAATGATAAAGATTATAGAGACATAATTGATGACAAATCTATATTTAATGAAAAATTCAAAAAATACTTAAAAAGAGATGTTGCAGATATTGAAAAACTAAGCCTTGAAGAATTCAATGAATTCATAAACAAAAACAAAACAATATTCTGTAAACCATATAAAGGTGGCTCAGGTAGAGGAATAGAGAAACTTAGTCTTTCAGATTTTAAGAATGAAGAAGAAATGTATAATTATATAAAAGACAAAAAGATAGGAGTACTAGAAGCTGTTGTAAAACAACACGAAGAAATGGCAAAAGTAAATCCATATTGTGTAAACTGTATGAGATTAGTTACAGTTGTAAAAGAAAACAAAGAGGTAGAGGTAGTTTACGGAGTTGTAAAATTTGGATGTAGTAAAGACTATGTAGACAATATGGGATTCGGAGCAGTATCTGCTCCAATCGACTTGGAAACAGGAATAATATCAGCAGATGCACAAACCTGCAAAGGAGAAGTATTTGAAAGGCATCCAGTATCAAATATAAAGTTCAAAGGATTCCAAATACCATTATTTAAAGAAGCAAAAGAAATGGTAAAGGAAGCGGCACTAGTAGTACCACAAGTAAGGCAAATAGGTTGGGATATCTGTATAGGACAAGACGGACCAATTATAATAGAGGGAAATGACTGGACAGACTATATGTTCTGGCAACTACCAGCACAAACATCAAACAAAATTGGACTAATGCCATACTACAGAAAACTACTACCAGAACTAAAATTATAATATTGTTTTTATTGTGAAATAAACCCAAAAAGCATCTAACTTTTTGGGTTTAACTTGGTTTATCATTTCATAAGCATTTTTAACATTTTTGGATATAATTTAACTGCATTTTTCTTCCAGTTATCAACAACAGCCTTCGCTTGTTCTCTTGAGCCTGCAAATATTTTCACTTCAAATGTTACCTTACCATTTTCAGTAATTTTGCAAATTACTGTATATGAGTCTTCGCTTTCTGGGATGAAGTCTGCTGTAATTGAATACTCATCCTCAATTGAACGCAAATCTTCTTTAAAATTATTATCAATTTGAAATCTAGTAAAACCAGGTATTAAGTCTTGAACTAAATTAATAGCTTGCCTACCTTCATTGGTTATCTCATATATGGTTTCATTTTTATCTGTAATACCCTTTAAAATATATTTATTATCCATTAAATCTAATATGAATTGTTGAAAATAGAAGTAATTCATATCTTCAAAAGTTAAAATTAATCTGTAAAAAGCAGTATTTTCAATAGGTTTATCAACCTTATCTAATATATATAAAATTAATGCTTTATTTTCAGCTAAAGTTTCATTGTCAGATGCTAACTTCATAAAATCAAATCCTTTCAAAACTAAAAATATTATATCATAAATATAGAAAAAAACCAAGATAAATGATATAATATAACAAAAATTGCAAATTAGGAGAAAAATATGGATTTTGTACATTTACATACTCATACAGAGTATAGCTTATTAGATGGAGCAAATAAAATAAAAGAACTACCAATTAGGGCAAAAGAACTTGGAATGAATGCAATGGCAATTACAGACCATGGTGTTATGTTTGGGGTAGTTGACTTTTATAAAGAGTGTAAAAAAGTTGGTATTAAACCAATTATTGGTTGTGAGGTTTACGTTGCACCACGTACAAGATTCGATAAAGAATCTAATATAGATAACAAATATTCACATCTAATATTGCTTGCAAAAAATGAAACTGGGTACAAAAACCTAACCAAATTAGTTTCAATAGGCTTTACAGAAGGCTTTTATTATAAACCAAGAATAGATTTAGAAATACTAGAAAAATACCATGAAGGTCTTGTTTGCCTAAGTGCTTGTTTAGCAGGAAGTGTAAATAAAGCAATACTAAAAGAGAATATGGAGGAGGCAAAAAGAATAGCATTATGGCATAAAAATCTATTTGGAGAAGATTACTACTTAGAAGTTCAACCAAATGGACTACCTGAACAAGTATTGGTAAATCAAAAATTGGTACAAATATCAAGGGAGCTAGATATACCTCTTGTAGCCACAAATGACTCACATTATCTAAAAAAAGAGGATGCATATATCCACGAAGTATTGTTGTGTATCCAAACGGGTAAAAAAATGAATGACCCAGATAGAATGAGAATGGGGGCAGAAGAATTCTACGTTAAATCTCCAGAAGAAATGGCGGATTACTTTAAAAATATACCAGAGGCAATTGAAAATACAGTAAAAATTGCAGAAAAGTGCAATTTTGATTTTGAGTTTGGAAATACAAAACTTCCTAATTATGAGGTACCAAAGGAATACCCAACACATGCAGATTTCTTTAAGGAGTTATGCAGAACAGGATTAAACAAAAGATATGGAGATAATCCATCTAAAGAAATTCAAGATAGATTAGAATATGAAATATCTGTAATAGAAAAAATGGGATATGTTGACTATTATCTTATTGTATGGGATTTTATTAATTATGCAAAAACACAGGGCATTTCTGTAGGACCAGGCCGTGGTTCAGGGGCAGGCTCAATTGCAGCATATGCAATGGGAATAACTGATATAGACCCAATAAAATATAACTTACTTTTTGAAAGATTTTTAAATCCAGAAAGAATAAGTATGCCCGATTTTGATATAGATTTCTGCTATGAAAGAAGACCAGAAGTTATAGAATATGTTGCAAGAAAATATGGTAGGGACCATGTATCGCAAATAATCACTTTTGGAACAATGGCGGCAAAGATGGTAATAAGAGACGTGGCAAGAGTACTAGATATTCCATATGCAGAAGCGGATAAACTAGCGAAAATGATACCAAATGAACTACATATAACAATAAAAAAGGCCAAAGAGCAGAACAAAGAATTAAATGAATTATATGAAGCAGATGAAGAGACAAAAAAAATACTAGATATAGCAATGAGGCTTGAAGGACTACCAAGGCAGGCATCAACACACGCTTGTCGGAGTATTAATTACAGACAAGCCAGTATTAGACTATGTTCCTTTATATGTAAATGAAGGAACAGTTGAAGCACAATTTATAATGACAACGCTAGAAGAACTTGGATTGTTAAAAATGGACTTTTTAGGACTAAGAACATTAACAGTTATATCAGACACAATAAAATTTGTAAAACAGAATAAAGGAATAAACGTACAATTTGACCAAGAAATGAATGATCCAAAGGTATTCAAAGAAACTTGGCAATCAGGCAATACAGTTGGAGTGTTTCAGTTTGAAAGTCAAGGAATGACAAACTTTATGAAGGAGCTAAAACCAGATACGTTAGAAGATATAATAGCAGGAGTATCACTATATAGACCAGGTCCAATGGATCAAATACCAAGATATATCAAAAATAAACTGAACCCAGAACATAGCGAATATACACATCCAGCTCTAGAACCAATATTAAATGTAACTTATGGATGCATGGTATACCAAGAACAAGTAATGCAGATAGTTAGAGATTTAGCCGGATACTCACTAGGTAGAGCAGACTTAGTAAGACGTGCAATGGGAAAGAAAAAATTAGATGTAATGGCAAAAGAAAGAGAATATTTCATACATGGACAGACAGATGAAAAAGGAAATATATTAATTCCAGGATGTGTAAGAAATGGAATAGATGAAAAAAGTGCCAACAAAATATTTGATGAGATGGCAGAATTTGCAAAATATGCTTTTAATAAATCACATGCTGCAGCGTATGCAGTTGTAGCATATAGAACAGCATATTTAAAAACATACTACCCATCAGAATTTATGGCAGCAACTTTAAACAGCTTTTTAGGAAATCTAGACAAAATACCAGAATATATAGCAGAATGTAAAAGATTGAATATTGAAATTTTGAAACCAAGCATAAATAAAAGCTACACAAAATTTACAGTAAATGAAAACAAAATTCGTTTTGGACTAGGAAGTGTGAAAAATGTTGGAACCGCAGCAGTAGATACAATTGTACAAGAAAGAGAAAAAAATGGAGAATTTAAAAGCTTTACAGATTTTGCAGAAAGAATACAAGGAGAAACCGTAAATAAAAAATGTATAGAAAGCTTAATAAGAGCTGGAGCTTTTGATGAATTAGGAGAAACAAGACATACACTGATGAACTCTTTTGAAGGTATACTAGATACAATTTCAAATCAAAACAAAAAATCAATAGAAGGTCAAATCTCTATGTTCGATATACCAAGTGGAGAAGAAAATTTAGAACAGCATAAATATGCTATAAACAAAGTTCCAGAATATGAAGAAAGAGAACTTCTAGATATGGAAAAAGAAATGTTAGGAATTTACATATCAGGACATCCACTAGAAAAATTACAAGACAAAATAAAGACTATTACAAACATCAACACTTTGCAAATGATAAACATAAAAGAAGAAAATGACTTATCAAAAGATGGAAAAAATGTAAAATATGCAGGAATAATAACTTCTGTTAAAAAGAAATATACAAAAAACAATACCATAATGGCATTTGTAACCATAGAGGATTTATATGGGGCAACAGAAATAATAGTATTTGAAAACTGTTACAATAGAGCGTCAAACATACTTCTAGTAGATAACATAGTCCTAGTAGATGGTAGACTAAGCATAAAGGAAGATGATGAAGTAAAGATAGTAGCAAACACGATAGTAGACTTTGAAAATGCAACTAAAAACGTACAAGAGGAAACAATTCAAAAACAGGAACAAAAACCAAGAAAGTTAACACTCAACATACAAAACACAACCGAACAGCAAAAAGCACAATTAAGAGGAGCAATAAGATTTTTCTCAGGAGAAAGAAATAACATAATAGTGCAAATAAAAGACGATGAAGGAATAAAACCTTGTGGAGCAATATACTTAAATGAGGAGATTTTAAAGGAATTTGAAGAAATTTTAGGAAAAGAAAATGTTACAGTAGGGACAGACTTCGTGCCTTTGAACTAAAATAAAGATTAAAATAAAATATTACAATTATGTTACAAATTAATTAAAATTTTCTTCTGGAAAAATCATTTACTTTTGCCATATTTTATGATATAATACTTATGGTCGGTAGAGAAAAAGCTTGTAAAGGAGTGACTAAAAATGTTTAATGTAGGAGATAAAGTAGTATACCCAATGCATGGGGCAGGTATTATACAAGACATAGAAGAAAAAGACATCTTAGGTGAAAAAACATCATATTACATAATAAAAATGCCAGGTGAAGTTAAGGTTATGGTGCCTACTTCAAAAGCAGAAGAAATAGGTATGCGAAATATTATTGATGTAGAAACAGCAAGCAAGGTTTTTAAAGTATTAGAAACAGATTCTACAGAAATGGCATTAAACTGGAACAAAAGATACAGAGACAATATGGAGAAAATGAAGAGTGGAGACATATATGAAATTGCAGATGTTGTTAGAAATCTAAGTTTTAAACAAAAAGAAAGAGGGTTATCTACTGGTGAAAAGAAGATGCTATTAAATGCAAGACAAATATTAGTAAGTGAATTAACATTGGCAGAAAATACTCAAAAAGAAAAAATAGAAGAATTAGTAGATAATAAAATAGATAAATCATTTGAAGAGTACAACGGAGCACCAAAAATAGGAGAAATAAAAAAAATAGTAAAATTTGAAACAGGAACAGATTAAATTCTGTTCTTTTTTTGTAAAACCTCTTTATTTTTATACTCAACTTATGGTAGAATAGTAAAAGAAAAATTTGAAAAGGAGTATGTAAAAATGAAAATTGCATATAAGCGAGTTTTACTAAAGCTTAGTGGAGAAGCACTAGCAGGCGAAAGAAAGAACGGAATAGATGCAGATACTTTAGGAAAAATATGTGACAAAATAAAGGAAATAGTTGAAATGGGAGTAGAGGTTTCAATAGTTGTTGGAGGAGGTAATTTCTGGAGAGGAAGATATGGACATGAAATGGAAAGGACAACATCAGACTATATGGGAATGCTTGCAACAACAATAAATGGTTTAGCATTGCAAGATGCACTAGAAGCAAGAAACATTAAAACAAGACTTCAAACAGCAATTGAAATGAGACAAATTGCAGAACCATACATAAAAAGAAAAGCAGCAAAACACTTAGATAAACGAAGAGTTGTAATATTTACATGTGGTACAGGAAATCCATATTTTACAACAGACACAGGAGCAGCCTTAAGAGCAGCAGAAACAAATTCAGAAGTAATATTACTTGCAAAAACAATAGATGGAGTATATTCAGCAGATCCAAAAGAAGATAAGAATGCAGTAAAATATGATGAAATATCATATTTAGATATTTTAAACAAAGACTTAAAAGTAATGGACTCAACTGCGACCTCTTTGTGTAGAGACAACAATATTCCACTTGTTGTATTTGGAATAGATGATCCAGAAAATATAGTAAGAATTATTAAAGGGGAAAAAATTGGAACACTAGTGCGTTAGCTTGAAAAATAAACTTTGTATATAAAAATACAAAATAAAAAATTAGGAGGTTTTTATGGAATTAAACAATATTGAAGAAAAAATGAATAAGACAATAAGTGTCTTACAAGAAAATCTATCAGAGGTAAGAGCAGGAAGAGCAAACCCAGCAATACTAAATAAAATAACTGTAAATTATTATGGAGTTGAAACTCCAATAAACCAAGTAGCAGGAATATCAGTTCCAGAAGCAAGACTAATTGTAATTCAACCATGGGATGCTAGTTTACTAAAAGAAATAGAAAAAGAAATATTAAAAGCAGAAATAGGAATAAATCCAAACAATGATGGAAAAGTTATAAGACTTGCGTTCCCAGAATTAACAGAAGAAAGAAGAAAGGAATTAGTAAAAGAAATAAGAAAAATGGGAGAAGAATCAAAAGTTTCAGTTCGTTCTATAAGAAGAGAAGGAATGGATATTGCAAAAGCAAAACAAAAAGAAGGAGAAATTACAGAAGATGAACTAAAAGCAGCTGAAGATAAAATTCAGAAATTAACAGATAATAAAGTAGCAGAAATAGATAAAGCAATAGAAAGTAAAGAAAAAGAAATAATGAGTGTTTAAATATAAATGTGCTATAATAGCACATTTTAATTAATAAAAATTGAAATAATTTGTCGAAATTTGTCGAACAACCTCGAAACCGGACGAACGATTCTTCTTGATTTTATTAGTGGTTTGATGTATTATAGGTATGTAGTCTTTTTACTATATTAAACTAAGAAAGGGGAAAAAATCGTGAAAAACCTAGGAGTTTACTATGGTGCTACTCTATTAGATACAGCAGATTTAGTAGAATCAAATAACAAAAATAGGATTGTATTAGAGTACTATAGGAACAAGAATCACTCTCTAAAAACATTAAAACCAAAGACGTTTTACGGTATAACTGTTGTAAAAAAGGAATACATAAAAGATAAAGTGAAATTAGAAACAAACCGTATTAAACAAATATCAACAAACGAAGGAAAAATAAAGAATATAATAGAAACATTAAAAACTTACAAAGTAACACCAATTGCTCTCAATGATGTTTTAGCGGACTTACTTAAAAGACCAGAATTTCAAGAGAATTAAAAATGGTCAAAAACAGATAGGGAAAAAGTAAAAAAATTACACTCCTATCTGTTTCTTTTTTGTTTTTTTTGATGAAACTCTTTACTTTTTATAATACTTATTATAAAATAAGTCCATATATAAAAAAAGGAGCAGGGATGTGTAAATGACTAGCAATTGGTTTAATAAAACTGTAGAAGAAACAGTTAGACAGCTAGAAACAAATGAAGAAATTGGATTAACAACAGAGGAAGTAAAAAAAAGGCAAGAAAAATATGGGCTAAATGAATTAGCTACAAAAAAGAAGAAAAGTACTTTTGTAAAGTTCTTGGAACAATTCAAAGACTTTATGATAATAGTACTTATTATTTCAGCTATAATATCAGGAATAGTAGGAGTTAAACAAGAAGGAATTTCAGGCATAACTGATACTATTATTATTTTAATAGTTGTTATTGCAAACGCAATAATAGGAGTTTTGCAAGAAAATAAAGCTGAAAAATCACTAGAAGCATTGCAAAAGTTAAGTAGCCATGTTGCAAAAGTTATGAGAAATGGAAAATTAGAAGTTGTTCCATCAAGAGAACTAGTACCAGGAGATATTGTTATTTTAGAAACGGGAGATTATGTGCCAGCAGACTTAAGAATAATTGAAGCAATAAATTTAAAATCTCAAGAAGCAGCCTTAACAGGAGAATCTGTGCCAGTAGAAAAGATGTCAGAAAAAATAGAAGATGAAAAAATAGGTATTGGAGACAGAATAAATATGTTATTCTCTTCAAGCCTAGTTACATATGGTAGGGGCAAGGCCATAGTAGTTGATACAGGTATGAATACAGAAGTAGGTAAAATAGCAGACATTATAAATTCAGCAGAAGAAGGAGAAACACCTCTTCAGGTGAAACTAAATAAACTAGGCAAAACGCTAGGAATACTTGCATTGATAATTTGTTTTGTAATATTTGGAATAGGTCTTTTATATGGAAAAGATGTTATAGAAATGTTTTTAACAGCAGTGAGTTTAGCAGTTGCAGCAATACCAGAAGGTCTACCAGCTGTATCAACAATAGTTTTAGCAATAGGTGTTCAAAGAATGGTAAAGAAAAATGCCATTGTTAAAAAACTTCCAGCAGTAGAAACATTAGGAAGTGCAACAGTTATATGTTCAGATAAAACAGGAACTTTAACACAAAACAAGATGACAGTAGAAAAAATCTTCTATAATAACAAAATTCATAATGTTAAAGACTTCAAAAGAGATTTAGCAGATGAAGATTTAAATAAATTAATATATGCAAGTATGTTATGTAATGATACAAAAATATCAGAAAATAATAAACTTACAGGAGATCCAACAGAAACAGCACTTGTAGACTTAGGTTTTAAATTAGATTATGAAGGAAAAATATATGGTCAATATCCTCGAGTAAAGGAAATTCCATTTGATTCAGACAGAAAATTAATGACAACAGTTCATCTTGATAATGGTAAATATATTGTATACACAAAAGGTGGTGTAGATGAGCTTCTAGCAAGATGTACAAGATATCTTCTAAATGGAGAGATAAAAGAAGATTTAAGTGGTTTTAAAGAGCAAATTAGAAAAGTAAATAATGAAATGGCAAGTTCGGCATTAAGAGTTCTTGCAATGGCATACAAAGAGCTAGACCATAAACCTACAAATGAAGAAATGAATTCAATGGAATCAGACTTAATTTATATAGGAATGGTAGGTATGATAGACCCACCAAGACTAGAAGTAAAAGATGCAGTTGCAAAATGTAAAAAAGCAGGAATAAAAACAGTAATGATTACAGGAGATCACAAAGTAACAGCAATAGCAATTGCTAAAACATTAGGAATATTGGAAAATGAGGATGAAGCAATAACAGGATTAGAACTTGAAGAAATGAGCCAAGAAGAGCTAGAGAAAAATGTACGTAAATATTCAGTTTATGCAAGAGTATCACCAGAGCATAAAGTAAGAATAGTAAAAGCATGGCAAGCAAATGGCGAAATAGTTGCCATGACAGGAGATGGAGTAAATGATGCACCATCACTAAAAATTGCAGATATAGGTTGTGCAATGGGTGTTGTTGGAACAGACGTAGCAAAAGAAGCAGCAGATGTAATTCTAACAGACGATAACTTTGCAACAGTAGTAACGGCAGTAGAAGAGGGACGCCGTATCTATGATAATATTTTAAAAGCAATACAGTTCTTACTATCAAGCAATATAGGAGAAATAGTAACATTATTTGTAGCAATACTAATAACACCATGGTTATCAAGCAAATTTGGAATAGATATTAACCTAATACAAACATTATTACCAATTCATTTATTATGGATAAACTTAGTAACAGATTCACTACCAGCTTTAGCATTAGCAGTAGACCCAGCAGAAGCTGATGTAATGGAAAGAAAACCATTAAAACATAAAGGACGGAGTATTTACAAAAGGAATGACATGGAGAGTAATTTACCAAGGCATAATGATAGGGCTTATAACACTTGCAGCATTTGTACTAGGTTTAAGTACACCAAATAGAACACCAGAAGAAAAAGTTATAATAGGTCAAACAATGGCATTCTATGTGCTTGCATTATCAGAACTAGTACACATATTTAATATAAGAAATAACCATAAATCAATATTCAAATCAAACCCATTCAACAATGGAAAACTAATACTAGCTCAAATAGTATCAGCATCATTAATGTTTATAATACTATTCACATCACACCTAAGAGAAATTTTTGGTATAACATTATTACCAAAAGAGCACATCTTTGAAATAATATTACTAGTATTCTCACCAATAGTAATAGTTGAATTATTCAAACTATTAAAAATAAATGGAAAAGAGTAAAGGGTATTGACAAGATTTTCAATATATGATAAAAATTTAAATATCTTCGAGGGAGCTAAGCAGACAGCAAGGCTCCCATTTTTTTATAAAATAAAAAAGGAGAGAAAGTATGAAAATCGAAACAAAACTTGCATTTAAGAATATGAGAAAAAACCAAAAAAGAACAATATTCACATGCATTTCATTAATATTATGTTCAACGCTTATTTTAACAACAATAATGTTAATATCTAGTATAAGAAACGGAGTTTCTGAAAGTTTCAATACTGAGTATAATGACTATCATTTTATTTTAAATAGCTTATCTCCTGAACGTTTTAACATAGTAAAGAGTAAACCGTATATAGATAAAATATACATACAAAAAAGTGAAGGTTCACCAATGGAAATGGTAGATTCATCATATGTACCAACAGGTAATATAAAAGTATATTTGAAATATGATAATATAAAAAATGTGTGTAAGTATTCTAATTATATAATTTCAGGCTTAAACTTATCGGAAAATGAAGCAAAATTTATTAAACAATTTTGTGGCTTTAATAAACAATTGCTTACTGCAAATGGTTTTATAGATGTTGAACCTAATATAAATAATGATGGTTTTGCAGATTGCAAAATGAGATTAAACTATTCCTATATAATTAACATTATGATAATTGTAACAATAGGAGCATTTTCTATTTTTTTCATAATTATTTTATATAATGCATTTTTGATAACAATTAATGAGAGAAAAAGAGAATATGCAGTATTAAACAGTGTGGGGCGGAACAGAAGGACAAGTACTAAAAATGATTTTTACAGAAGCAATTTTTATGGGAATTATTGGTATAATAATAGGTTTTATACTTGCAATATTTATTGCAAACAGTATTTTATGTGGTGTAAATAGTATATTAAATAGTGCAGGATATTACTTTAAACTTACAATTACTGTGAAATATATGGTACTTGCAATTTTGCTAATTGCTATAAACATTTATCTATCAGTTCTAATTCCAAGTATAAAGGCAAGCTCAACTTCTGTAATTCAAGGAATAAGAAATAATAAGCAAATAAAATACAAAGGTAAAAACTCTATTCTAGAAAAGATATTACCAATTGAAGGCAAAGTTGCAATAAAAAATATAAAAAGAAATAAAAGTAAATATAGGTTAATTACGTTACTTCTTATAATATCAATAACATCATTTATAGCAATGAGTACATACCTTAAGTATGAAAAAGAAACAGCAGATATTGCTACAGAATATGATGTCGACGCAGGTTTTTGGGCTACCTATAAAGATTATGAAACAATATTAAAAGAATATGAGAAAAAATACAATAAAAAATTAGAAATCATTAAATATCATATACTATGGAATGAAGATTTTTTGGTTGAACCAACAGATGCGGTTTTAGAAAATACTTTTTGTTCTAAAAACATTGATAATACAAAAAGCGTTAGGATACGTATTATTGCTTTAGAAGATACTGAATATAGTAAATATATAAAAGAAGTAAATGGTAAATACGGTGATTTTATAATTTATAACACAATAAATATTTCTACACGAGAAGAAAACGAAAATAAATATGAATATGTTTCAGCATTTAAAGAAAATAGTAATTTAAAATTGAAACTGGTGGACGTAATAGTATTAGCAGATTTTATTACAGATTACAATATCATTGATGAAAGTATTTTAAATGGAAAATATATTTTAACAGATAAAATTGTAGATGGATTTAAGGAAGTAAAAAATGATAACATACCTACATTATTCATGAATTTTGAAACATTTGAAAGATTGGATAAATATATAAATGAAACAAGCGAAGATATATCCAAAAGAAATTTTTGGTTCTACAATGAAACTACTTTAAACGTAAAAATTAAATGTGATAACGTAATTGAATTTAAAAACTATATAGATGAAGTTAATAAAAGTAGAGAAGATAAAATATGGGTAGATTATTATACTTTGGAAAACCAAGAAAAGTTAATCTATATAAACATAGTAGAACTATTGTTAAGAACCATTATGATAGCAATAATAACAATAGGCATTGCAAGTACAATAAATATAATGAATGCTAGTTTATGCGAAAGAAAAGAAGATTTTAAAATTTTACATAGAGTAGGTGCAACCAAGAAAGACATTAGAAAAATTCTAGTGTATGAAACAGTTGTTATGTTTATAAAAGCAACAATTATTTCAGCTATAATATCAGTACCTATAATATGGGGTATTATAAAACACATGGAAAACGTAATAACATTAAACAAAATCCTAGTACCATTTGGAAGTATAGGAATATACTTAGCAATAATGCTTGTAATAATGCTAATTATAACTGCATATTCGAGCAAAACAATAAGAATAGAAAGCAATTAAAATTTGCAAAGTTAACATAAGTATGGTATAATTAAACATATAAACTTTTGCAAAGGAGATGTTAGAGTGACATCAACTAACGATGTTCTGTTGCTAGACAGAATACGAGAAACCACACATCAAAAGCTTGATAAAACTCGGTACGATACAACATTAGTAAGAAACACGACAAATTGTTACTCTTATGCAATGGGAAGCACGGTAAGTTGTTTAAACCTTTACAGAGTAGGAGCAATATCAGGAAGAAAGCCACTTGAAGAACCATACTTTTCAACAGGAGAAATTATTAAATTGTTATATGAAGATTTCAGAGAAATCGATTTAACGATTGAAAGATCTTCTGAAGAAGAAGTAATTAGTGAAAATCAATACAAAATTGCATTATTTGTTAAAGTTTATGCAGATAATAAAATTCATGATTTTCACTTTACAAGGTTTGAAGATGGCAGATGGAGTGAGAAATTCCGGTGGCAACTCCCACGAGACATAGGCACTTCATTAAAAAATGAATATAACTATTGGCCATGGAGGTTAGTCGGAATCTTCAAAGTTACAAGATAGAAGTAGATTATTTACATAGGTATTTAATCTACTTTTATCATATGCATAATATGGCAAGAGATTTTGTCATTTTTCTCTTGACTATGCGTAAAAATTAATGTATTATATTATAAGTAGATAAAAAAGGAATAGGTGATTTTCATATATGTTATGTTCAGTATGCCATAAAAATGTGGCTGTAATTTTCGCAAAAAAAATAGATGGAGATAAAAGCACAATGGAGGGCTATTGCTTAGAGTGTGCTAAAAAGAAAGGAATTAATCCACTAGAGTTTTTAGTTCAACAATCAGGACTAACAGAAGAACAAATAGAGGATATGTCTAATCAATTTGAAACAATTCTAGGAGAAGTTTCAGAGAATATAAATCCAGAGAATTTAGAAGATATAGAAGGAGAAGGAGCTAGTTTGGGTTCAATTTTTTCAAATATGTTTGGAGGAAAAAACGGAGAAACTTCAAAGGAAAAGGAGCAAAAAAGTAACACTAAGGTGAAAACTAAACAAAAAGAAAAGAAAAAGAGTTTTCTAGATGTATATGGTACAAATCTAACAGCAAAAGCGAGAAAAAATGAAATAGATGAAGTTGTTGGAAGAAACATGGAAATTGAAAGAGTTATTCAAATTTTAAATAGACGTTTAAAAAATAATCCATGTTTAATAGGAGAGCCAGGAGTTGGAAAAACCGCAATAGCAAATGGATTAGCAATAAAAATTGCAAGACAAGAAGTTCCAGCGAAACTTTTAAATAAAGAAGTATATTTGCTAGATATGACAGCTGTTGTAGCAGGAACACAGTTTAGAGGTCAATTTGAAGGCAGAATGAAGGCAATTATTGATGAATGTAAACAATCAAAGAATATCATTTTAGTTATAGATGAGATACATAATATAATTGGCGCAGGAGATGGGGAACATTCAATGAATGCAGCAAATATTTTAAAACCATCACTAGCAAATGGAGAAGTCCAACTAATTGGAACAACAACCCTAAAAGAATATAGAAAATATGTTGAAAAGGATACTGCATTAGAAAGACGTTTACAACCAGTTTTAGTTGAAGAACCAACAGTCCAAGCAACAATTGAGATTTTAAAAGAAATTAAGAAATATTACGAAGACTTTCATAAAGTTGCAATATCAAATGATGTTATAGAACAAGCAGTTAAAATGTCTGAAAAATACATACATGATAGATTTTTACCAGACAAAGCAATAGACATATTAGATGAAGCATGTGCAAAAATAAATTTAAATAATAAAGAATTATATGAACTAGAAATATTAAAAAACAAACTTGCAAAAATAGAAGAAGAAAAAGAAGAAGCGGTACAATCAGATTCAATTGAAGATTATCAAAAAGCAGCAGATTTAAAAACAGAGGAATGCAATATAAAGGATAGAATAAACGAATTAAATTCAAAATTAGTAGTTAAAAAACTTACAGTTCAAGATGTTGCAGAGGTAATAGAACACACAACCAAAATACCCGTAAAGAAAATAACTGAAGCAGAAACAGAGAAATTGCTAAATCTAGAATCAAACCTACATAACAGAATAATAGGTCAAGATGAAGCTGTAAAGGCAGTAGCAAAGGCAATTAGAAGGAATAGAGCAGGACTACAAAGTTCAAAAAGGCCACCATCATTTATATTTGTAGGACCAACGGGCGTAGGAAAAACAGAACTTGCAAAAACTATTGCTTATGAAATGTTTGGAAGTGAAGATGCGATAATAAGAATTGATATGTCTGAATATATGGAAAGTCATTCAACTGCAAAGCTTATAGGCTCACCTCCTGGATATGTAGGATATGATGATGCAGGTCAGCTAACAGAAAGAGTAAAAAGAAAACCATATTCAATAATTCTATTAGATGAAATTGAAAAAGCACATCAAGATGTATTTAATATATTACTTCAAATATTAGACGACGGAAAACTTACAGATTCACAAGGAAACACAGTAAGTTTTGAAAACACGATAATAATAATGACATCAAATGCAGGTTCTAATTTAAACACCAATTCAATAGGATTTGGTAAGAGTTCTTTAGATAAGAATAAGATAGAAAGTGCATTAAAGGAGATATTTAGACCAGAATTCTTAAATAGAGTAGATGAAATAATAAGCTTTGATAGTTTAACAAAAGAACAATTACTTCAAATTGTAGATTTATTATTAAAAAACACTCAAAATGCATTAGATAATAAAAATATCAAATTAGAAGTATCAGAAGAAGCAAAAAAATATATACTAGAAAAAGGAACAGACCTAAAATATGGAGCAAGACCATTAAGAAGAGCAATTCAAAAGTATATAGAAGATGAAATATCTGAAATGATATTAAAAGGAGAAATAGAACAATACCAAACTGTGGAAGTTTCACTAGAAGATGATAAACTTAAATTTATCTCAAAATAAGGAGGAAATATGCTTAAATACGTACCAAATGCCTTAACAATATTAAGATTTTTACTTATACCAATTATAATAATAGCATGTGCTCAAGGACAATATATTATAGCAATAATTGTTCTTACAATATCAGGACTTACCGATATTTTAGATGGAACAATTGCTAGAAAATATAACTTAATAACAGACTTTGGAAAATTAATGGACCCATTAGCAGATAAAGCAACACAAATAAGCTTATTAACTACTCTTTTCATAAAAGGAGTAATTCCAATATGGATATTAGCAATAGTAGTATTAAAAGAATTCTGTATGGTATCGGGGGCTTCCTTTCTATATGGAAAAGAACTAGTTGTATCAAGCAAATGGTATGGAAAACTTGCAACAGTACTATTTTATATAGCAATGGTAATATCATTATTCTTAGAACAGATAGGAGAAACTCAAAGTAATTTAATAAAAACTATAGGATTAGCAGACAAAATAATATATTACTTAGCAGTAATAACCACAATAGCATCACTTATCTTGTATATGAAGGCTTTTTATGTACAAGGTTATTTAAAGAAAAATAATGAAAAATAAAATCAAAAAGATTTGCTTTATGGAAGGCAAGTCTTTTGATTTTTTATTAAAAATGGCAAAATTTGTAAAAACGATTGACTTTGAACTTTTACAAATGTATAATATATCTAATTTAAATCTAAAAGTTTAATTCTTTTAAAATTAAAATCTTAATATTTTCAAAAAAATTAAAAACAATATTGATTTTTGATAACTAATATGTTATCATATAAATACAATATAGAAGGAGCAACATGTATAAAATTGTTTTCTATAAGGACGAAAGAGAAAAATGTGAAATTAAAGAATATTTGGAAGAGTTGCAAAGTAGAAAGGATAAAAACAGTAGGATAAAGGCAAACAAAATAATATCATATATTAATATGCTTTCAAAATATGGTACTAATTTAGGAGATACATATATAAAGCACTTACAAGAAGATATATGGGAATTAAGACCACTAAGAGATAGAATACTTTTTGCTTTTGTAAGAAATAATAAAATAGTGCTATTAACAATTTTTATGAAAAAAACGCAAAAGACTTCCAAAAGCGAACTTGAAAGAGCTAAAAAGGTTCTAAAAAAATTTATAGAAAGAGGTGATGAAAGTGAATGATAAGCCTTATATAAGTTGGGAAGATGTGAAACGAGATTTAAAAATCACTCCAGAGCAAGAAGAGGAAATAAAGCTTGAAGAAGCTATAATTGAAGCAACAATTGAGGCAAGAGAGAAATCTAATTTAACGCAAAGAGAATTAAGTAAAATAAGTGGAATACGACAACCAGTAATTGCAAGAATTGAAAAAGGTGTTAATTCACCACAAACAAATACATTAATGAAATTGCTTTATGCAATGGGATATACACTAAAAGTTGTACCATTGAAGAAGGATAAAAAATAAAGATTTGCTTTAAGTTTTAAGCAAATCTTTTATTACTTCTCCTGCAATTATAAGCCCTGCTACTGATGGTACAAAGGAGATACTTCCAGGAATTGCTTTTCCATTCTCTCCAATGATACCACTTTTTTTAGGTTCTTCTTTTGAATATAGAACCTTTAAATGTTTTACACCTCTTTGTTTTAGCTCTTTTCTCATAACTTTTGCAAGAGGGCAGACTTGGGTTTTGTATATGTCTGTAATTTCGAATAGGCATGGGTTTAGTTTGTTCCCTGTTCCCATTGATGAAATGATAGGAATACCAAGCTTTTGAGCTTGCATAACTAATTCTATTTTTGCTGTAACCGTATCTATTGCATCTACTATATATGTAATTGAATTGTTTAAAATATTTGTATTACCAGGCATGAAAAATTCTGCGAATGTTTCAACTTTTGCCTCAGGGTTTATTGATAAAATTCTTTCTTTTGCAACATCAACTTTTAGTTTTCCAATAGTCTTATGTGTTGCAATAAGTTGCCTGTTTATATTTGAAAGGCTAACTTGATCTTTATCTATTAGAACAAAGCATCCAACACCAGCTCTTGCTAAAGCTTCTACAACAAAAGAACCAACTCCGCCAACACCAAAAACAGCAACTTTTGCATTTTTAAGTTTTTCTAAACATTCATCTCCAATTAAAATTTTAGTTCTACAAAAAGCACTTTCTTCCATAAAATTAACCTATCCTTTTTTGCAATTCGTTATATGCTTGTCTTACAGCAATAGCAAGCTGTGCAGAACAAGAAGTAGGCTTTGAGCCACACTTTATATCTTTAAAAAGCTCTTCAATTTCCTCAACAGTTTTTCCCTCAACAACCCTTGCAATAGCTGCTAAGTTACCAGGACAACCACCAAAAAACGTAACATTGGTAATTACATTATCATTTATATCAAATTCAATTTTTCTAGTACATGTGCCAGTAGTATCAAAGCTATATCTCATAAAATACCTCCTAAATTTAAGATAAACAAATATAAATAAATTATACAATTAAAAAACAAAAAAATCAAACTATTTAAGATTTTTTTCATACAAATTAGGCAAGATATTCTAAGAAAAAGAACTTGCATATTTTACCAAAATGTAATATATTATTAAACAAGGAGGAGCAATATATGAAGATAGGAATAGATATAGGTGGGAGCCATGTAGCTATAGGATTAATTAATGGAAATGGAAAGATAATTGCAAAAGAAGATCAAGATTTAAATAATGATTTAAGAAGTAAAGACTACTGCAAAAAGTTGGTTAATACTATTATAGAGTTAATAACGAAAATTTTAGAGGAGAAAAAAATTGATATAAAAGAAATAAGGTTGATTGGTATAGCAATTCCAGGTACAGTCTCAGAAACTCATATTATTAAAGCAAAGAATCTACATATTAAAGATTTCAATATCGTTTCTGAAATTAATAAATATTTTAATATTCCAATTGTTTTGAGAAATGATGCCAAATGTGCAGCAATTGCAGAAAAAGAATACGGAAGTTTAAAAAAATATGATGATGCATTGTTTTTAACAATAGGTACAGGTATAGGCGGAGCAGTTTATTTAGGAGGAAAACTACTAAAGCCAAAAAAATACGAAGGTTTTGAAATAGGACATATGGTAATAAAAAAAGATGGTATCAAATGCAATTGTGGACGAAAAGGATGTTTCGAAAAATATGCATCAATGAAAACCTTTAAAGACAGAATTCAAAACAAGTTCAATAATAAAAATTTAACAGGAAAAGAGATAAAGGAATTATTGACAGATAAGTATTACCAAAAAGAAATAGAAGAGATTATAGATGAATATATAGAAGACTTAAGCATAGGACTAGCAAATTTAATAAATATATTTGAACCAGAAGTAATTTCAATAGGTGGAGGATTTGTACATTTTAAAGATATATTGCTAGAAAAATTAGTTAACAAATTAAATAAAGAAGATATGTTATTTAATAACCAAGCAGTTCCAAAAATTATCACAGCAAAATTAAAAAATGATGCAGGAATAGTTGGAAGTGTTATTGAATATAAAGATTAAGACTTGTTAATAATTATCTTACAAGGAGGACTTATGACATACAAATTTACAAAAAAGGCTGAAAAAGCTGTGCAAATAGCAGAAAGCTTAGCAATTGAGCTAGGACATAATTATGTTGGAACAGAACATATTCTATATGGATTAGTAAAAGAACCAGCAGGAATTGCAAATAAAGTACTAGAAAGTCAAAATATTACAACAGAGGCAGTTCTTGAAAAGATAGAAGAACTAGTAGGGGTAGGCGAAAAGAAAAATAGTGGAACTATGGGACTAACTCCTAGAACTAAAAGGGTTATAGAAAATGCATTTAGAGAAGCAAGAAGACTTGGCTCAGAATATATAGGAACAGAGCATTTGCTTATAGGAATAATGCGTGAGGCAGATAGTGTGGCAGTAAGAATAATGCTAGAACTAAATCTAGAACCACAAAAATTATATAATCAAATAGTAAAGGTAATAAATGAATATGATGTAGTTGATGGAAATAATTTAGATACAGAAAAATCAAATAAAGGCAGTTATAACAATACACCAACATTAAATCAATTTGGGAATGATTTAAGTAGACTTGCAAAAGAAGGAAAACTTGACCCAGTAATAGGAAGAAAAAATGAAATTGATAGAATAATACAAATATTATCAAGAAGAACGAAAAATAATCCATGTCTAATAGGTGAACCTGGTGTTGGAAAAACAGCAGTAATAGAAGGACTGGCAGAAAAGATAGTAGCAGGAGAGGTGCCTGAGAATTTAAAAGGAAAAAGGGTTGTAACACTTGATATATCTGGAATGGTAGCAGGCGCAAAATATAGAGGAGATTTTGAAGAGAGAATAAAAAAAGCATTAAAAGAGGTAAAAAAAGCAGAAGATATAATAATCTTCATTGACGAAATTCATACAATAGTTGGAGCAGGTGCAGCAGAAGGAGCAATAGATGCAGCAAATATTTTAAAGCCACTTTTAGCAAGAGGAGAAATTCAAATAATTGGTGCAACAACATTAAACGAATATAGAAAATATATAGAAAAGGATAGTGCCTTAGAAAGAAGATTTCAACCAATAACAGTTGAAGAACCTTCTGAAGAGGAAACAATAGAAATTTTAAAAGGTGTAAGAGACAAATACGAAGCACATCATAATGTAAAAATAACAGATGAAGCAATCATTAAAGCAACAAAGCTTTCAATCAGATATATAAATGATAGATTTTTACCAGATAAGGCAATAGATTTAATAGATGAAGCAGCATCAAGAGCAAAGCTAAAAACATATACAGAACCGATAATATTGAAAGAGTTAGAGGAAAAAATACAAAAAATAACTTCAGAAAAAGAAGAAGCAATTGCAACTCAAAACTTTGAAAAAGCAGCAGAATTGAGAGACATAGAAGGGCAAGAAAAAGAAAAATTAGAAAAAGAAAAACAAAGATGGAAAGACAAAACAAGCAAAAGTGTAAAACAAATAGGAGAAGAAGAAATTGCAGAGGTAATAAGTAGTTGGACAGGTATACCAGCTAAAAAGATATCACAAGATGAAAATGAAAGACTTAAAAATCTAGAGCAAATTTTGCATTATAGGGTAATAGGTCAAAATGAAGCGGTAAAAGCAGTTGCAAAGGCAATAAAAAGAAGTAGAATAGGGCTTCAAGATCCCAATAGGCCAATAGGTTCATTTATGTTTTTAGGACCAACAGGTGTTGGAAAAACAGAACTCTCAAAAGCTTTAGCAGAGGCTCTTTTCGGAAATGAAAACTCAATTATAAGAATTGATATGTCTGAATATATGGAGGCACATTCAACTTCAAAAATGATAGGCTCACCTCCTGGATATGTGGGTTTTGATGAAGCAGGAGGACTAACAGAAAAGGTACGAAGAAAACCATATTCTGTAATTCTATTTGATGAAATTGAAAAGGCGCATCCAGATGTATTAAATATGTTACTTCAAATATTAGATGATGGAAGACTTACAGATTCTCATGGAAGAGTAGTAAGTTTCAAAAACACAGTAATAATAATGACATCAAATATAGGAGCAAGGCTAATTACAGATAAAAAAACATTAGGCTTTACTTTAGCTGAGAATAATCAAGAATTAAAAGAATACGAAACAACCAAAAAAGAAGTACTAGCAGAATTAAAGAAAGAATTCAAACCAGAATTTATTAATCGTATAGATGAAATAATTGTTTTCCATAAACTACTACCAGAAGAAATAAAACAAATAGCTGATATTATGTTTAAACAAATACAAGAAAGATTAAAAGAACAAAATATAGAAATTAAAATAAATGAAAAAGCAAAAGAATTAATAGTGGCAAAAGGAACAGACTCAAACTATGGGGCAAGACCATTAAGAAGAATGATACAGACAATGTTAGAAGATAAAATTGCAGAAGAAATAATCGAAGGAAATTTAAAAAAAGGAGAAAGAGCGACAATAACAGAACAAGATGGAGAAATAGTTGTGGAAAACTAAGTGCAAAATGTGGATAAAAATCCACACAAGAGAACAACTAGAGTGCTAGCAAAATAATAAAAAGAGAATAAAAAATAGCAATAAACAACATAAAAATTGTTTATTGTCATTTTTTTACACAATTTTTACACAACACAATGTTTTAAAACAACAAATAATAGTATATCTTTCATATAATCTACTTATAAATTTATTATTGAAAGGATTCTATTATGAAAACGAGAATAAGAGATTTAAGAGAGGACAAAGACTTGACCCAAACAGAAGTTAGCAAAAAGTTAAATATAACACAAGTAGCATACTCATACTATGAACTAGGCAAACGTAATATTCCATTAGAATCGCTATGTAAATTAGCAGATTATTACAATGTAAGTATAGACTATATCTTATACAGAACAGACAAAAAAGAGAAAGTATCATAAAGCCTATTAAAGAAGGCATCAAGACCTTAGTATTACTTGCTAAGGTCTTGAACTTAATTACCATTCTTTCTTAAAATTTATTAACTCTGAAATATATCCAATTAAACAATATGGAGCTAAAGTAAATGCATATAATAAAACGTAAAAGATAAATGCCAAAATATTTCTTCTTTCTAATTTACATTCAATTTCCCATAGCATATGCAGTTTTGCCAGCCACCTATTTGTTTTAAAAGACATTTTTTATAAGCACTAAATGCACCTTGTGCAACTAATGTTGAATTGTAGTTACCCTGATATAGTTTTACACCAAATATTCCTAATGTATAATCCCATTGTTGTAACTTGGTAATAAAATTTTTCTTATCGTTTTTAACAAATTTTTTTCAACTATTCAAAATCAAAAAATAGCTTATAAAACTTCAATAATGTTTTATAAGCTAATATTCTGGAGCGGGTAGAGGGAATTGAACCCTCGCTACCAGGTCGGAAGCATGGCATTCTACCACTAAATTATACCCGCATCTAATATAATTTTATCATACAAAATAAAAAAGTCAAGAAAATCATTGAAAAAGAAAAGTTGATATGATAAAATATGAGCATATTAAACATACGAGGAGGAAGGATATGAAGAACAACAAAGGAATAACCTTAATAATAGTTATAATAATAGTTATATTACTACTTATAATTTCAGGTTTATCAATTAATTATGGTATAGATTCATACAACAAATCTAAAGTTGTACGCTTTGAAGCATATATGAAATTGCTTCAAAAGAAAGTGGATATAGCTTTAGAAGAAGGAATAGATTACACAGAACTTGGTTCTCCATTAACCCAAGAACAAGAAACTAAGTTACAAAAAATAATATCATCCAATAGCTCTATTGAAACACAAAGCTTAACAGATGCAAAGCTAAGATACTTTTCAAGCAGCCAAATAAAGGAGACATTTGATTTGGGTAATGTTTATGATGATATAGTAGTAAACTTTGAGAACAGAGATGTAATAAGCCTAAATGGAGTTAAGAAGGATGGTGTTATGCACTACGTTGAGTACACATTATACTAAAATGGAAGGGATAGATTATGGGGAAAATAGTTTTATTAGATGAGTTAACGATAAATCAAATAGCAGCTGGAGAAGTAATAGAAAGACCAGCTTCTGTTGTAAAAGAATTAGTAGAAAACTCAATAGATGCGGGAGCAACAAGTATAAATATAGAAGTCAAAAATGGCGGAATAAAGCAAATTAGAATAACAGATAATGGTTCGGGAATCGCAGAAGACGACTTAAGATTTGCATTTGAAAGACATGCTACTAGCAAAATAAGAACAGCAGAGGATCTTGAAAGTGTAAAATCAATGGGATTCAGAGGAGAGGCTTTGGCAAGTATTGCAGCAATTTCTCATATAGAATTAATTACCAAAACAGCAGAAGAATTCATGGGAAATAAGATAATAGTAGAAGGTGGAGATATAATAGAACAGGAGGAAACAGGAGCACAAAAAGGAACAACTATAATAGTAAGTAACTTGTTTTATAATACTCCAGTAAGATACAAGTTTTTAAAAAAAGATTATACAGAACTTGGATATATAGAAGATGCAGTTACAAGAATAGCTTTGGCGAATCCAAATGTAGCAATAAAATTATCAAATGAGAATAAGACAATATTGCAAACAAACGGAAATGGAGACATAAAGACAGTAATATATAGCCTATATGGAAAAGAAATAACAGATGGATTAATAGATATAGACTATCAATATGAGAATATAAAAGTTACAGGTGTAATTGGAAAACCTGAAATAGCAAGGAATAATAGAACATATCAAATGTTTTTTGTGAACAAAAGATTTATTAAAGATAAGACCTTATCAGCAGGTGCAGAACAAGCCTTTAAAGGACTTCTTCCAATAGGAAAGTTTGGCTTTGTAATACTTAATTTAGAAATAGATCCTAGAAAGATAGATGTAAATGTACATCCAACAAAATTAGAAATAAGATTTCAAGAAGAGCAAAAGGTATTCAAAGCAATATATCATTCAATTAGGGAAGGACTTTTAAAAAAAGACCTAGTTAAAAACACAGAAAAAACACTAGAAATAGGAACAAAACAAGAGATAGAACCAATAGACCAAGAAGTGAAAAATGACACTAAAAAAGATATGACGGAAAACAAGAATATTGAACAAATATCTGAAATAATAAATTCTAATACAGAAAAGAGAGTCGAGCCAGAACCTGATATGCAAGCAACTCAAAGGTTTGAGCCAATAACCGAAAAAGTTGAAGACAAAAAAACAGGTTTATTTGGATTATTCAAAAAAAAGGATAACACTATAGAGGAAGAAGTTGAAAAAAATGCAATAGAAGAAATATTTGCATATAAGAGTAATGAAATATACAAAACAGATAAAGAAACAAACGACGAAACATCTCAAAATATGAATTTTAAAAAAATGTACAATGAAACATTTGGAATAGAAAAAGAAGAAAGTGAAGATGTTGAAAAGATAACAGACTATTCATATGCAGACACAAAACAAAAACTTTCAATGTTTGAAGATAACGAGGAATACAAAAATGCACCTCCATATAAATATTGTGGGACAGTATTTTCAACATACATTATAATAGAAATGGGAAATGAAATGTACATAATAGATCAACATGCAGCGCATGAAAGAGTTATGTATGAAGAAATAAAGAAAAACTATTATGAAACAGCAGAAAAGGAATCTCAAATAATGCTATTACCAGACATAATAAATTTATCACATAAAGAAAAAACAATAGTAAAAGAAAACCTTGATTTATTCACAAAAGCTGGTTTCATGTTAGAAGAATTTGGAGAAAGTACAATAAGACTAATAGGTGTTCCAGCAATTTGTATGGATATGGACACAAAAGAACTATTCTTAGAAATACTAGATACAATTGATACTGTCGCAATAACAGCAAAACAAGAAAAGGAAGATAAGTTCATTGCAACAATTGCTTGCAAAGCAGCAGTAAAGGCAAATATGGCATTGACTAAAGAGGAAGTAGATGCCTTAATGAAAAAACTATTAGTATTACCTAACCCATTTACCTGTCCACATGGGAGACCAACAGCAATAAAAATGAGTAAAGTAGATTTGGAGAAGAAGTTCAATAGAAGAAAGTAGTAGATACTTTGTGCTAATGAATAATTCTAGAGAGGAAGATGTTTTGAAGCCAAATATATATGTAATTGGAGGACCAACTGCATCAGGAAAATCTAAACTGGCAGTTGAGCTTGCAAAAAGAATAAATGGAGAAATTATTTCAGCAGATTCTATGCAAATATATAAGGATATGAATATTGGAACTGCAAAGTTAACTAAAGAAGAAATGCAAGGTATAAAACACCATTTATTAGACTTTGTATCACCAGAAGAAAGATATAGTGTTGCAAATTTTAAAACAGATGCCAAAATAAAAATAGAGGAAATACTAAAAAAAGGTAAAACACCTATAATAGTAGGTGGTACAGGTCTTTACATAGATAGTATGATATATGGAATTGAATTCCAAGATGAAAAAATAGATAAAGAATATAGAGAAGAATTAAACGAACTAGCAGAAAAGGAAGGACTAGAAAGACTATACGAAGAAGCAAGAAAAATTGATCCGGAGGCAATGAAAAAAATAAGCATAAATGATAAAAAAAGGATTATAAGAGTACTAGAAATATATCATAAAACAGGAAAAACAAAAACAGAAGTAGAAAAAGAATCAAGAAAGAATGAAATTAAGTATAATTATAAAATGTTTGCAATAACGATGAATAGAGAAAAGCTATATGAAAGAATAGAAAAAAGGGTAGACCAAATGATTGAACAAGGGCTAATAGAAGAGGTACAAAGTATCTTAAATAAATATCACAAATTTCCCACAGCAATGCAGGGATTAGGGTATAAAGAAGTTGTTGAATATCTAGAAAATAAACTTACAAAAGAAGAAATGATAGAAAAGATTAAGAAGAAAACTAGACATTATGCAAAAAGACAACTAACGTGGTTTAGAAAAAATAAGGAAACAATATGGCTAGATGGAGAAAAACCCTTAGAAAAAAAATTGGAAATAATAATAAATGGAGAATAATTAGAAAGCTAAAAAAGTACAAGAAACTTAGAAGGAGGAAACGTAAAGATGACCAAGGTTAAAGAAAGACCCAAAAAAAAGGCTAACAAAAAACGTAGCGAGAAAAGCAATAAGATTAATAAAATCAGACAACATATAGTACAAGTAACCTTGTTATCTTTGATAATATTTGCAGTAATATTTTGTACATATCAAATAATAAAATTAGCAATAAATCCCACAGAATCCTTCTTAATAGAACAAGGTACAATATCACAAAGTGAAAGTGTAACAGGATATGTTATAAGAGAAGAAAAAGTAATAAAGACACCAGAAAATCAAAACAAATTAGTTCAAATAAAAAATGAAGGGGAAAGAGTTTCTGTTGGTGAAGAAGTATTTAGGTATGAGGCTACAAACGAAGAGGAACTTAACGAAAAAATTAAAAACTTAAACAAGCAAATACAAGTAGCAATGGAGAGCCAAGCAGAAGTATTTTCAAGTGATATAAAGGCACTAGATAAACAAATTGAAAATAAAATAAATGGAATTCAAAATAATAACAATATTCAACAGATAAAAGAATATAAAACTGATATAAATGGATATATAACCAAAAAAGCCAAAATTTCAGGAGAATTAAGTCCAGCGGGTTCATATATAAGTAATTTAATAAACGAAAAAATAAAAATTGAAAATCAACTTAAAGACAACTCTCAATATGAGAAAGCACCAATTGGAGGTGTTGTCTCATATAGAGTAGATGGCTTAGAAGACACATTAACATTCCAAAGTCTTGATGGAATTAACAAGAAAATGCTCGAAAGTTTAGGACTAATAACAGGTCAAATAGTAACAACAAGCGACAAAGAGGGAAAAATAATAAATAATTTTGAATGTTATATTGCAGTATCAACAAAAACAGAAGAAGCAAAAAAAGCAGAAGTTGGAAAAAAGTTAAAAATAAAATTGGCTACAAATCAAGAAATACCAGCGACAATAGAATATATAAAAGATGATAATGACAGCAAATTAATAGTGTTAAAAATCACACAAGGGGTAGAATACCTAACAAATTATAGAAAAATTTCATTAGACATAGTATGGTGGGAGCAACAAGGGCTTAGAATCCCTAATTCAAGCATAATATACGAAAACGGATTAAGCTATGTAATAAGAAACAAAGCTGGGAATTTAAGCAAAATATTAATAAAAGTAGTAAAGGAAAATGATAAATATAGCATAATAACAAATTATAAAGTGGAAGAGTTAAAAAACATGGGGTATTCAGTAGAAGAGATAAACAACATAAAAAAAATAAACATATATGATGAAATATTAGCAGATCCAGACATAGAAAGAATAAGTAGAGAACTAAACTAAAAACAAGGTAATCCCTTTATTAAAGGGGATTACTTTTTGTTTAATTCTAGGATTTTTAAAATCCTTACGGACCATATTTAATAAAACTTGTCCCTTACGATATCCATGAATAACAACAACTTCTTGAATATCTTCTGGTAAAGTTTCGAATAACTTATCTAAATAATAACGAGCTTCTAATAGCTCCATATTATGCAAATCTATAATAATACGTTTATCTTCTGGAATTAATAAATCGTCTAACATATTCTCCTCCATGGAATTATATTATATCATAAAAACGGTAGGTTTGGCTACCCAAATGCTTTACTTTTCTTCAAAATAATGATAAAATTGCTATAGCTTGAATAATATGGAATTAGGGGATGAAAATGGAAAAAATATATAATGAATTAATAAATATAATTTCCAAGGATAGAATTTCACTAAATGATCCGATGTCAAAACATACATCATTTAAAATAGGGGGGCCAGCAGACATTTTCATAAACATAAATGAACTTGAGGAATTAAGAAATGTTCTTCAAATTGCAAGAAAAGAAAAAGTAGCTGTAACTTGCATAGGGAATGGAACCAACCTTTTAGTTAAAGACAAAGGTATAAGAGGGATAACTATAAAACTAAACTTCAAAGATATAAAGGTAGAAGGAGAAAATATAGAAGCTGGAAGTGGAGTGGCTATACCAGTTTTAGCAAAAGTAGCTTATGAGAATAGTTTATCTGGATTAGAATTTGCTTCAGGAATACCAGGGACTGTAGGTGGAGCGATAAAGATGAATGCAGGAGCATATGGTGGAGAATTTGGAGACCTTGTACGAAGTACAACATATCTAGATAAAGATTTAAACTTAAAAACAATATCAAGAGAGAAACACAATTTTTCATATAGAAATAGCATTTTCAGTGAAAGTGATGATATAATAATATCTACAAGAATCAAATTGCAATTAGGAAATAAAGAACAAATACAAAAAATAATGGAAGAAAATATGACAAGGAGAAAAACAAAACAACCAATAAACATACCAAATGCAGGAAGTATTTTCAAGAGAAAAAATGGATATATTCCAGCAGAAATTATAGACAAATGTAATTTAAAGGGATATAATATTGGAGATGCTTATGTTTCAAATTTACATGCTGGATTTATAGTAAACAAAGGAAATGCCACAGCACAAGATGTTTTAGATTTAATTCAACATATAAAAAACGTAGTGAAAGAAAAATATGAAATAGATTTAGAATTAGAAATAAAGGTAATAGGTGAATAAAAATGAAAAGTTTTTTTGGATGGCTAAAAAATAGTACAAAAATTAAAAGATGGATATTACTAATGATAATAGGAATAAGTTTAGCTTGTTATGGATTTTCAAAAATAATAGCTACAAATGGTCCGCTATTAATGATAGATTTAATAAAAATAGTAATTACTTTTGTTGCTGGAATTACAACATTTACAGTAGGACTAGTCTTTATACAAAAAAGAACATTAGAATTGGCAGTATTACAAGATGCAAAGACTATAAAAGAACTAGGAGATACAAAAGATAGAGGACCTAAAATAGTAGTAATAGGTGGAGGAGCAGGTTTAAATAGAGTAATTACAGGACTTAAAAATTATACAAATAATCTAACAGCAATTGTAACGGTATCTAGTTATGGTAATGAAATAAAAAGAAGACCAACAGACGCAATTAGAAACAGTATAATAGCATTATCAAAAAACAGCCAAGAAATGGCTAAAATTATGAATTTACCAATAGACAATATGACTTTTGGAGATATATATCTAGATGCAATGGGAAAAGTAAATAACGATTTAGCAAAAGGGATAGAAAAAAGCAACAGCATACTAGCTATGGTGGGCAAGGTATTACCTGCAACATTGGACGCAATGCATATATGCGTAGAATTAGATGATGGAACTATTATAGAGGAAAAGGAAAAAATCGCAGAAATAACAAGCCAAAAGGTAACAAAGATAAATAGAGTATTTATAAGACCAACAAATTGTAGGACAACACCAGGGATAGTTGAAGCAATAAAGGAAGCAGAGGCTATAGTTATTGCACCAGGCTCATTATATACAGAGGTAATTCCAAATCTATTAATAAAAAATGTAGCCAAAACAATAAGAGAAAGCAAGGCATATAAGATATATGTATCTAATATAATGACCGAAAATGGACACACAGACGATTATTCTTTATCAGATCATATAAAAGCTATTACAGAGCATACAGGTGCAGAAATTATAGATTATTGTATTTGCGACAATGGAGACATTATACCAGAGATTTTAAGAAAATATAATAAAGCGGGTGCAAGTTTAGTTGAAATAGATAAGCAAAACATAAAAAATACAGAAATAATAAGAGCTGACATATCATATGTAGAAGGAGAATACATAAGGCATAATCCAGACCTAATAGCAAAGCAAATAATAGAAATAATTGTAAATGATTTAAGATTCAAAGATAAAAAGACAGATGAGCATTATGTACTATTAAATGCAAAACTAAAAGAAGCTAGAAAAAAACTAAAGAACAGTAGAAAACCAAAACATAAAAAAGTAAAAAAGATAAGAGGAAAGAGCAAATTCAGTAGTAAATATCAAGATAGAATTGAATCTATTAGAGAAAGTGAACAAACAGCAGAAGTAAATAAGAAGATATATGAAAAAGCAAAAAAAATGACAGACGAAGCAGAAAAAAAAGAAAAAGAACGATTTTTAAAAGAGATGAAAGAAGGCAAAAGAGTTAAAAAGTAAAGATTAGAAACACTTTGCACTTTTGAAGGAGGAACAAACAGATGAAATTAAGTAAGGAACAATTGGAATTAAGAGACGGAATAACAAAAGAATGGCTTATAACAAATGGAATTGGTGGCTATGCGTCATCTAGTGTATTAGGAATTAATACAAGAAAATACCATGGATTACTAGTAGCTTCTCTTACACCTCCAGCAAGAAGGTATGTAATATTATCAAAAGTTGATGAAAGTGTAGAAATAGAAAACAAAAAATATAATTTATATTCTAATATGTGTAGAAATTACATATCAGAAGGATACAAATATCTAGAAAGTTTTGAAAAAGAGTATATTCCAATCTTCACATATAAAGTTGGAAAAATAAAAATAACCAAAATTATTTGTATGGAGTATGGTAAAAACACAGTATGCATACTATATAAAATAAAAAATGATGGACCAAAAGCAAAATTTACAGTTACTCCAATATTAAACTTTAGAGATTTTCATACAATGAATACAAATCATTACTATAATATAAAACAAGAAATTAAAGATAACAAAGTAAAAGTACAAATAGATGAATATACGAATTGTCCAATATATTTTCATATGTCAAAAGGCACATATATAGAACATTTCAATGATACCTTTAACAATATGTATTATATAGAAGAGGAAAAAAGAGGTTTCTTCCCTGAAGAAAACCTTTCTGTTCCAGGTAGATATGAAATAGAAATAAAGGAAAATACTCGGAACAGAAATTAGTTTTATATGTTCATTAGAAGAAAACATAGAAGAAATAAATGCTAGAACAGTTATAAATAAAGAGATTATAAGAATAAATGAATTAATGTACAAAGCAGAATTTATCAATCTAAAAGAAGATATAACAAAACTATCAGAAGAAAAGCTTCAAAAACTAGAGATGCTAAAATACTATTCAATTGCAATTGACAATTTTATTGTATATAGACCAAGTTTTGGTTATCATACAATAATTGCAGGATACCCATGGTTCCTAGATTGGGGAAGGGATGCATTAATTTCTTTTGAAGGTTTATTGTTAATGACAAAAAAATACAAAATTGCAAAAGATGTTTTATTAACACTCACAAGAGACATAAAATTTGGATTAGTACCAAATGGCTACTCAGGGTATGACAATAGACCATTATATAATAGTGTGGATAGTTCATTACTACTATTTGAGCAAGTGAAAAAATATCTAGAATATACTTCGGATTATGAATTCATCAAACAAAACATATATAAAAAATTAAAAGCAATAATAGAAAATTACTCAAAAGGAATTGATATAGATAATAACAATATATTTTTAGATGAAGATGGTTTAATTTCATCAGGAACTGAAAACACACAAAACACGTGGATGGATGCGAAATATGGAAACCACTGTTTCACACCTAGAAATGGTAAAACAGTTGAAGTAAATAGCTTATGGTACAATAGTTTAAAAATTATGGCAGAATTGTGCAAGAAATTCGGAGACAAAAAAGAATTAAAACAATATGAAGAAATGGCAGAAAAATGCAAAAAATCTTTTGAAGAAAAATTCTATAATCTTAAAAAGAAATGTTTATATGATGTGCTTGGAGATGCTAGAGTAAGACCAAATCAATTATTTAGTATATCATTAACATATCCAATATTAGAACCTAATTCAGAGAAAGCTAAAAACATGATGGAAACAGTAGAAAAGAAACTATTAAATAAATATGGCCTAAAAACCCTAGCAAAAGGTGAAAAAGGCTATATAGATACTTATGAAGGAGATAGTTTTAGAAGAGATTCAAGTTATCATCAAGGAATAATATGGGCGTGGCTTTTAGGCTTATACTATAATGGATTGAAAAACATGGTAAAAGCTGAGAAGGATAGAAAGAAAAAAGAAGAACTAAAACAAAAAATAGCTAAGTTAAAAGAACAAACAGAGAAAACCTTCACAAAGGATATCTTGGAAAGAGGGTGCTTAGGTCAAATAAGTGAAATATATGATTCAAAAGCACCATACTTACCGAAAGGAGCGGTAGCTCAAGCTTGGAGTGTAGCAGAGGTATTCAGAATAATATATGAAAAATGAGAGGAATAAAAATGAGAATTTTGGGAATAGATCCAGGTTATGCAATAACAGGATACAGCATAATAGATTATGTAGGTAACAAATTTAAGTTAATAGACTCAGGAGCAGTAACAACAAGTGCTGGAATATCATTTCCATTAAGACTTACTAAAATATTTGATGATATAAGTATGATAATAGATGAATACAAACCAGATGCAATATCAGTAGAAGAATTATTTTTCAACAACAACCAAAAAACAGCAATTAATGTAGCACAAGCAAGAGGTATAATACTAACAGTAGGGTGCAAAAAAAATATACCCACATTTGAATACACACCACTTCAGATTAAACAAGCTGTAGCTGGATATGGCAGAGCAGATAAAATTCAAGTACAAAAAATGGTAAAAACAATACTAAATGTAGAGAAACTGCCAAAGTTAGATGATACAACAGATAGCATGGCAGCAGCAATATGCCATGCACATTCAGCTAAATTTTCACAAAAATTATAAGTTAATATTAAATTTAGAGAGGATAATAATGACAATAGAAGAACTTGAAAAAAAATTAAAGATAGGAAAGTTAGATAGTTTATACCTGTTATATGGTGAGGAACAATATTTACTTGAACAATGTACTAAACGAATTAAAAAGAACTTTGGCGAATTAATAAATGGTATAAACTATGTTCAAATAGATGAAAAAAATGTAGATAAACTAATATCAGATATAGAAACTCCAGCTTTTGGCTATCCTAAAAAATTAATATTTGTAAAAAACTCTGGATTATTCAAAAAAGAAACCCGAGGCAAAAAGAAAGAGGACAAGCCCACTAAAAGAAATCAAAAAAGCGAAAGTTTGCAAGAAAAAATATCAAAATATATAACAGAAAACATAGAAACAATAAAGGAAACTCTTGTACTTGTGTTTATAGAACAAGATATTGGAACAAATGAACTTGTAAAAACTCTACAAAAATTAGGGACAGTAAGCAACTTCGAAAAGCTAAAACCAATTCAAATATCAAAAAGAATAAAAACAATTTGTAATGCTTACAAAGTAAATATAGATGATAGAACAATAAATTATTTTATTGAAATCTGTGGAACAAGAATGCTAAACCTAATAAATGAAATAAGAAAACTTATAGAATATGTAGGAGAAAAAGGAACAATAAAACCAGAAGATATAGACAAATTATCAATAAAAGAACTAGATAGTGTAATATTTGATTTAACAGACAGACTAGGACAAAGAAACGTTGCAAAAGCCTTGCAAACACTAAAAGAATTATTATACAACAAAGAACCAATACAAAAGATACTAATTACATTATACAATCACTTAAAGAAAGTATATATAACAATATTAGCAACTGAAGAAAATAAAGACATAGCAGAAAGTCTAAACCTAAAACCAAATCAAATGTTTTTAATAACAAAATACAAAAAACAAGCAAGTTACTTCAAAAAAGAAGAACTAAGAAACATATTACAACAACTAATAGACTTAGACTACAAAACCAAACAAGGACAAATAGACATAAATGTAGGACTAGAAGCAATACTATGTATGCTTTAAAAACAAAGTAAATATTACAATTATATTACAAATTGCGATTTTTTATTGCAATTTGTATTTTTTTATTATAGAATAAAGTTATAAATTGTTAAAAGTATTTATTGATTATATAAGTAAAAAAATAAAGGAGGAGAATATGAACAAAGCAGAAGCTGAAACCCTTGGGGCTGTACACACACACACACACACACACA
>USJO01000006.1 GCA_900555075.1 uncultured Clostridium sp. | reverse complement strand
TGGGAGTATCTTATTTTTTTATTTTAAAATTTCCCCGAAATTATTTTACACTATTATTTTGTATGTATGAATGATTTAATTTTATAATTTTCCCATTGCCTCTTTTTTAGGGTATATTACTTTACCAAATTTGAAGGTGTTTATTGCTTTTTGTATTTCTATTATTATTATTGGTAATATTGAAACTATTCCTACAAGTAACCATTGTGTAGAGTTTAATGGTACGCTGTCAAAAACTTGTGCTAGTTTTGGCTGAATTATTACAACTGCTTGTAATATTAGTCCTATAATTACTGCTACTACTAGGTATAAATTGTTAAATATTCCTGTTTTGAATATTGATTCTTCACTTTTTATATTAAAGCTGTGAACCAATTCTAATGCACTCAAATTGAAAAATGCCATTGTTCTTCCTACTTGCAATCCATATAAATTTTTTCCTAATGCAAATGTGAATAATGTTAATGTTCCTATCATTATTCCTTCAATGATAATTTTTCCCCATAATCCTCCTGCAAATAAGCTTTCATTTACCTTCTTCGGTTTTTTGTTCATTATGTCCACATCCATTGGTTCTAATCCTAGTGCTATTCCTGGAAGTGAATCTGTAACAAAGTTTATCCATAATAATTGTATTGCTACAAATGGTGCATCAAATCCAAGTAGTAATCCGATAAACATTGTAACTATTTCTCCTACGTTTGTTGATATTGAGAAATGGACTGATTTTTTTATATTATCATATATATGTCTTCCTTCCTTTACCGCTTCTATTATTGTTACAAAATTATCATCTGTTAAAATCATGTCTGCTGCATTTTTCGCAACATCTGTGCCCGTTTGTCCCATTGCTATTCCTATATCTGCATTTTTTAATGCTGGTGCATCATTTACTCCGGTCTCCTGTCATTGCAACAACATTTCCTTGACTTCTAAAAGCCTTTACTATTCTTACTTTATGTTCTGGTGAAACTCTTGCAAATACTGAATATTTCATTATATTTTTTTCTAATTCTTTATCTGAAATTTTATCTAATTCTTGACCTGTTATTGCTACATCTCCAAATCTTAATATTCCTAATTTTTCTGCAATTGCTTTTGCTGTTAATATGTGGTCACCTGTAATCATTACAGTTTTTATTCCTGCTCGCTTACACTCTGCAATTGCTTCCTTTACACCTTCTCGTGGTGGATCTATCATCCCTAGTAAACCACAAAATGTTAAATCATCTTCTAAAGTGTTGTCTATTTTATTTGGTAAAGTATCTAAATCTTTATAAGCAATTGCTATTACTCTTAATGCTCGCATTGCCATTTGTTCATTTTGTCTTTCTATATTAGAAATTTCTCTTGTGGTTATTTGTTCTTGTCTTATTTGATTTATGTATTTTGAACATCTTTTTATCAATACATCTGGTGCACCTTTTGTAATAATCCTATATTTCTTTCCAACCTTATGAATTGTTGTCATCATTTTTCTTTCAGAGTCAAATGGGATATCGTTTATTCTTGGCATTTCTTTATATAATCTATTTTTGTTTTCTCCGAGATTACTTGCTGCTTCAACTATTGCTTTTTCAGTTGCTTCTCCTTCTATCTTTCCATTTGATATTGAACAATCTGTACACATTGCACCTAGCCTTAAAATTTGATTTTGATTATTTCCTCCCATAGAGAATATTTCTACAACCTGCATCTTATTTTGTGTAAGAGTTCCTGTTTTATCTGATGCTATAACTGTACTACTGCCTAATGTTTCTACTGCTGGAAGCTTTCTTATTATACTATTTTTTCTTGCCATTCTAGTAATCCCAATTGAGAGCATAATTGTAACTACTGTTGGTAATCCCTCTGGAATTGCAGCAACTGCAAGCCCTACTGATGACATAAATATTTCCATTTTTGGTATTTGTCTAAATAACCCTATAATAAAAACTAACACACATATTGCTAGTGCAGTTATTCCAAGTTTTTTACCTACTTCTCCGTAATCTTTTTTGCAAAGGTGTTTCTGGTGCTTCATCTGTTATAATCATTTGAGCAATCTTTCCAACTTTTGTATTCATTCCTGTTTCAGTAACAATTCCTTCTGCATGTCCACTAACAGCTATAGTTGTTGAAAAACTCAAATTTTCCATATCTCCTAAACTTGCATTTTCTTTTATTATTCTGGTTGCATTTTTCTCTACTGGGATTGTTTCCCCTGTAAGAGCTGATTCCTCCACCTTGAAATTATATGTATTTATAAGTCTTAAATCTGCTGGAACATAATTTCCGGCTTCTATAATAACCAAATCACCAGGAACTAGTTCTTCACTTGGTATTACCTTTATTTCTCCACTTCTTTTTACTTTTGCTTGTGGACTAGATAATTTCTGAAGTGCTTCTATTGATTTCTCTGCCTTACTTTCCTGTATTACTCCCATAATTGCATTTAAAATAACAATTCCAACAATTATTATAGAATCTATGTAATCATTACTATGTTCAAGATATGAAATACCTGCAGAAATTCCTGCACTAATAAGTAATATAATTATCATAAAATCACTAAATTGCTTTAAAAATTTCACAACTAGGCTCGTCTTTCTTTTTTCATTAAGCTTATTTTTACCATATTGTAATTGTCTTTTCTTTACTTCATCTTCACTTAGACCAAACTGCATATTCGTCTTTAGTTTTCTTGTTACATCTTGTACCTCCAAAGTGCACCACATAAATCTTCACTCCTTTGTAACTAATATATTAAATTCTATGCAAGGTTTAGTAATTTTATGATATTATTTTTTATCCTTTTTCCCTAATTCCACTTTATTTTTAGCTAAGTTTGTTGTATAATATTATGTAATTTGTTTTTAGAGGTGAATTTATGGAATATAATCATAACAAAATCGAAAAGAAATGGCAAAAATATTGGGATGATAACCAAACTTTTAAGGCAATAACTGGAGATAAAAAAGAGCCTTATTATATATTAGTTGAGTTTCCTTATCCTTCTGGTGCTGGTCTTCATGTTGGTCATGTGAGAAGTTATACTGCTCAAGATGCTTTAGCTAGAATGAAGAGATTACAGGGATATAATGTTTTATATCCGATGGGTTGGGATGCATTTGGTGCTCCTGCTGAACAATATGCAATTAAGAACCATATTCATCCAAAAGATGCTGTAAAAGAAAATATTCATACCTTTAAAGGGCAAATGAAGAATTTGGGATTTTCTTTTGATTGGTCTCGTGAGTTTTCTACAACAGATCCAGAATATTATAAATGGACTCAATGGCAATTTTTGCAATTTTATAAACATGGTATGGCTTATAAAGCTACTGTTCCAGTTAACTGGTGTCCTACTTGCAAAACTGTTTTATCTAATGAAGATTCTGCAGGTGGAGTTTGTGAGAGATGCGGAAATACAGTTGTTCAAAAGGAAAAATCTCAATGGATGCTTAGAATGAGTGACTATGCAGAGGACTTATTAAAAGGATTAGATGATACTAATTTTGCTGATAGAGTAAAACTTGGTCAAATAAATTGGATTGGAAAATCTACAGGTGTTGAACTTGATGTTCAAATATTAGGTGGTGGTAAGTTTTCTATTTTCACAACATGTATTGAAACAATTTATGGAATTACATTTTTCGTTATTGCACCAGATGGAAAATTGATTAAGGAATTAATGCCAAGAGTAAAAAATAAAGAGGAAGTCAAGAAATATATTCAAGAAACTTCAAAAAAATCTAATATAGATAGAACTGACTTGAATAAAGGTAAAACTGGTTGCATTGTTGAAGGCATTACTGCAATTAACCCAGTAAATGGCAAAGAGGTTCCAATTTTCTTAGGAGATTTTGTTTTAGGAGATTATGGAACAGGTGCTGTAATGGCTGTTCCTTCACACGACCAAAGAGATTTTGAATATGCAAAAGCACATAATTTAGAAATGCTTCAAGTAATAGATGGGCAAGATACCTTTGATAAAGCTTTTGAAAAACAAGATTACTTAAATAAAGGCTGTAAATTAATTAATTCTGAAGAATTTACAGGCCTTACGGTTGAAGAAGCAAAAGAGGCAATTACTGAAAAGCTTGTTAATATGGGAATTGCAAAAAAAGTTAATAATTATAAAATGAGAGATTGGATTTTCTCTCGCCAAAGATTTTGGGGAGAACCAATTCCAATGATATATTGTGAAAAATGCGGATGGCAACCAATGAAGGAGGATGATTTACCATTACTTCTTCCAAATGTTGCAGAATATGAGCCAACTGAAAATGGCGAAAGTCCTCTTGCCAATATTAAAGATTGGGTAAATACAACTTGTCCACACTGTGGTGGACCTGCAAAAAGGGAAACAGACACAATGCCTAATTGGGCTGGTTCTAGCTGGTATTTCTTAAGATTTATGGATCCACATAATGATAATGAATTTGCATCAATGAAGGCTATGAAATATTGGAACAGAGTTGACTGGTACAATGGTGGTATGGAACATACTGCAAGACATTTATTATACGCTAGATTTTGGGTTCAATTCTTATACAATATTGGATTAGTACCTAAAAAAGAAATGATTTGGACAAGAGTTAGCCATGGTATGGTCTTAGGTTCAAACAATGAAAAAATGAGTAAATCTAAAGGAAATGTAATAAATCCTGATGATATTGTCAATGAATATGGTGCAGATACTTTAAGATTATATGAAATGTTTATGGGGGATTATACTCAAGATGCACCTTGGAGCACAGATTCATTAAAAGGTTGCAAACGTTTTATAGATAAAGTTATTCGTTTAAAAAATAAAGTTGTAGATGGAGATAATTATTCAAAAAAGTTAGAACCTATAATTCATAAAACAATTAAAAAAGTTCAAAATGATTTAACCAAAATGGCTTATAACACAGCTGTATCAAGCTTAATGATTTTAGCAAATAGCTATGAAGAACAGCCTTCAATTACTAAAGAGGATTATCATTTGCTTTTAACTTTATTAAATCCAATTGCTCCTCACATTACTGAGGAACTAAATGAACAATTAGGATTTAAGCCTATCTGTGAATCTACTTGGCCTATATATGATGAAAGCAAAACAACAGATAGTGAAATTGAAATTCCTGTTCAAATAAACGGAAAAGTTAAAGGAACAGTTAAGGTGTCTTTTGATAGTGATGAGGAATCAGTAAAGACCTTAGCTCATAAAGAACTAGCAGAATTGCTAGATGGCAGAAACATAGTAAAAGAAATTTATGTTAAAAATAGAATTTATAATATAGTGGTAAAATAAGTAAATGGAACAGCACCGCTGTTCCATTAAACATTATTCATTATTTCCCTTAAGTTTTTCTGCTCTATCTGCTGCAATCAAGTTGTCTATCATTTCATCTAAGTTTCCATTTAAAAAGTTTTCCATTTGGTATATACTAAAACCAATTCTATGGTCTGTTATTCTTCCTTGAGGATAGTTATATGTTCTTATTTTTTCACTTCTATCTCCTGTTCCTACTTGACTTTTTCTTTCATTATACAAAGCTTCATCTTGTTTTTGTTTTTCTATTTCGTATATCCTTGATTTTAGTAAGTTCATTGCATATTCTCTATTTTGAGTTTGTGAACGTTCTGTTTGACATTCTGCAACTATTCCTGTTGGCTCATGAATTAGTCTTACTGCTGATGAAGTTTTGTTTACCTTTTGTCCTCCTGCTCCTGATGCCCTAAACACCTCCATCCTAACATCTGCTGGATTTATTTCTACTTCTACATCTTCTACAACTGGCAGAACTGCAACAGTTGCTGTTGATGTATGTATTCTTCCACTACTTTCTGTGTCTGGAACCCTTTGTACTCTGTGAACTCCACTTTCGAATTTCAGCCTACTATAAACACCTTTTCCTGTTACCATAAAGGTTACTTCTTTATATCCGCCCATTTCAGTTTCATTCTCATTTAATATATCTATTTTCCAATGTTTTGATTCTGCATACATTGTGTACATTCTAAATAATGTTCCTGCAAATAAAGCAGCCTCTTCTCCTCCTGCACCTGCTCTTATTTCACATATTGTATTTTTATCATCATCTGGATCTTTTGGAATTAATAATATTTTTAATTCCTCTTCAAGCACAGGGATTTTTTCTCTTAACTCATCCATTTCAGCTTCTGCAAGTTCCTTTAACTCCTTATCACTTGCCATCATTTTTGCTTCTTCAAAATCACTTTTTGCCTTTTTATATTCTCTATATTTTACAACAACGTCTTCTAATCCTGCATGTTCCTTCATAAGTTTTTGCCATTCTGCTGTTTTTGCTATAACCTCCGGGTCACTAATTTTTGCTGTTAATTCATCATATCTTTTTTCTACGTCCTCTAATTTTTGTAACATAAATTTCTCCTTATTTAAAAATACTTATTTATTATATACTATTTTTAGCCAATTTACAATATTTTGCTCAAAAATAATGGAGCCTCATTTCTGAAGCTCCACTATTTTTTAAGAAATGATTAAACCCTGTACGTTCTCAGTTCTCCAGCAGCTTTCTTTTTGGCTTGGAGTATGGTCATATTGGCTTACCTCATATACTATCATTACTAAGGGTTCTCCTAATTTGATAGTTAATGGAGTTGCCAGAATTGCTTCCCTTACAGAATCACGAGCCACACGTATATTACCTTTGTTGTCCTCATAAATATCGTATTGGCTACCTGTTTCAGCTACTACTCTAAGACGCATTTCTTTTTTTCTCCTTTAAAATAATTATTTTTACTTATGTCTATCCTGTGTTGTAAAAAAGGATTTAAACATTAGCATACATATATTATACCACTTTTTATGTTAACTTTGCAACTCCTGATAGGCTTTTGCTTTTAAGCAGCTCTCTATTTCATCTACCCTTCTTAATAAGGATATTGTTACTGGTTCAAATATTAATCCCCAATTTCTTACATTCATTTTCACACCTTTTGATTTTAAGGTATCTTTCACTTGCTTTATTTGCTTTTTTATTGTTGGTATAAATGCTATTGCAATACATATCATAAGACTTATGTTTTTAGGATTTACCTTTATCACTTTAAAAACAGAAAATATTTTCTCTAGTGCTTCTGCTAGCTCCATATAGCTGGTTTTTTTTGAAAAAACATATGTAATATTACATACTAGTATTAATTTTATACCTATTCTTATACCTGTTCCAACATCTACTGTAATTGCATTAATAACACTTGTTAGTGCTACAAAAACTATTATTCCAAGAATATTGCATATTTCCCCTTTTATGCTTATTTTTAATACAATAGTTAAAAGTAAATTTATTCCAATAACAATTATTGTAAACATATCATGTTTTATTAAAAATATTGATACTGTATATGCTAAAAATAATATGACCTTGATTACATTTTTCATTGTTTCACCTGCTCTATTATTTTTTTTACTATTGCCTCAATAGTTAATTCCTCTGGTTTTATATCTATATTATTTTTTCTAAGTTCTTCTAAAAGCTTGATAGCTGTTGGCAATTTCAAATTATACTTTTTCATTATTTCTATTCTATCTAATATTTCACTTTTATTAATTTGTTCTACTATTTTTCCTTCATCTAATATTAAAATTTTATCTGCTAATAGAATTTCCTCTGTATTATTTGTTATATATATTATTGTATATCCCGCTTCCTTCAATCCTTTTATTATATTGTATACTGCTTCTTTACCTTCTCCATCTATCATTGTTGTAGGTTCATCAAGCACTATGTATGCTGGATTTACAGCTAAAACGCTTGCTATTGCAATCCTTTGTTTTTGCCCAAGAGATAGTTCGTCTATTTCGCCAATTTCCTCTTTCTTTATTTTTACATTTTTTAAGGCTTGATTAATTCGTAATTCTTGATTATCAAGTTCTAAATTTTTTAGTGCAAAGGATAGTTCATCATCTATATTATTAAATAATATTTGATTTTCAGGATTTTGAAATACTACTCCTATTTTTTTTCTTAGATTTATATATTCTTTTTTATCTTTTGTATTAATCTCATCTACCATTACTAAACCCTTTGTTGGTTTTATTATTCCAGATATCAATTTAGCTAAAGTGGACTTTCCAGAGCCATTTTTCCCAACTAGCGCAATACTTTGGCCCTGTTTAATTTCCAAGTTTATGTCTTTTAGTATATATTCACCCTCTTTGTATTTAAAACTCAAATTTTCTATTTTTATCATTATTTCATCATTCCTTTAAGGCTTTTATAACATTTTTGTATACATAGAAACTTCCTATTATAAAAATTGTTCTATCTTTGTATTTCTCTTTTACTTCTTTTATTGCTTCTTCTAAATTTCTTGCATTAACTCTTTCTTCTTCTATATATTTTATTGCCTCTTCTTTTAAAGTTTTTGCTGGCACATAAGGTCTATCCTGGACACCATTTGTAAAATAAAATACTGCTTCATTATCTTCCGATAGTTCTTTTATTATTGTATTATAGTCTTTTGTTTGTAAAATTGATATTATATATACTCTTTTTTTATTTTTGTAATATTGCTCTATGTTTTGTTTTAGATTTCTAATTGCATTCTCGTTATGTCCTCCATCAAATATTATGCAAGGGTTATTTACTAATTTTTCCATCCTTGCTTTATGTACTATTGTTTTTAACCCATCTCTAATTGCAGTTTCATCAATGTTATACCCTCTTTGCTTTAATATATCAATAGTTTCTAATGCTTCTGCTGCATTTAATGTTTGTACTTTTCCTTTTAAATTTATTTCTATATTTTTATATTGTTTATAGTCAAAATTTTGAAAATATTCATTATATTCATAATTTTCTATGTCCTCTGTTTTAATTAAATGCAAAGTATTTTTTTCTTTTTTACATTTTTCTTTAACAATATCCACAACTTCTGGTTGGTCTATAAATATTGTTTCTGAATTGCTTTTAATAATTCCTGCTTTATGGCTCATTATTTCTTTTAGGTTTTTCCCCAAGATATCCATATGGTCATATCCAATGGTTGTTATAACTGATACTAATGGTTCTACTATATTTGTGCAATCAGTTGTGCCTCCCAACCCTGTTTCTATAATTGCTATATCACATTGTTTTTTATAAAAATATATGAAGGCAAGTGATGTTATGACCTCAAACCATTTTACTGGTACTTTATGTGTTTTGTTATATTCTTCAATTACTTTTGATAATGGAATTAATATCTCCTCAACCTCTGTGTCTAATATTGGTTTGTTATTTATACATATTCCATCATTAAAGGTTATTAAGTGTGGAGACATAAATTTGCCTACATTGTATCCTGCCTCTACTAGGCAATTATTTATCATTTCACAAACACTACCTTTTCCATTTGTTCCTGCTATATGTATGCATTTTACTTTTTTGTGTGGATTATCGAATTTTGACATTATATATTCCATCGCTTCTAATGTCGGATCTTTTGTAAATTTATCAAAATGTGACAAGTATGTGTTTATATTCATTCTTCTATTTGCTCCTCTTTATATAAATATTTTTTTATTGGTTTTTTTAGTGTTTTTTCTAGTAATATAATTGATGTTACATATATTGGAAATACAACTGCTTGTGTAACAGCTCTTACAGTTATGTAATACATAAAAGCTTTACCATATATAATTTTTAGCCACGAGGAGTTTAGTAATAAATTTATCATTACTAAAACTATTGCTGTACTTATAATAGCTTTTACAGAAAAATATTTTTTCTCTTTATTAGGTGTTTCATATAAGAATAAACCAAATACTAATCCTGCTAATGCTGTACTAATTGTAAAACCTGGAAAGTATGCACCAAATGGCCAAAAAATTGCTCCTATTAAATCTCCGAAGTGCTCCTATTATCATCCCATATTTCCAACCTAGAATCATTCCTGCTATCATTATTGGTAATAGGCTTAAGTTTATTGCTAAAAATTGCATATTTATTGTTATTAATCTGTCGAATATAATAAATGTTGCAAGTAATAATGCTGCTATAATCATCTTTTTACTTTTTGATATTGTATGTTTTTGCATATATTTCTCCCTTCCGATTACATTATTCTATCAAAATTTCACAGATTATTCAATACAGTATTTTGTTATTCTTCCTATTTTTTATAACTAGTTTGATGTTTTTTGCATATATTATTTTAGGTGGTTTTATGTCTATTGTTTCAACAAATAGATTTTATACTTCAGAACTTTTGTATAGTGATATTAGAGATTTACTTTCTACATATCCTTTCTTGCAATCTGAAATTATTGGTTTTAGTATACTTCGGAAATCCCATTCCATACATACGAATTGGTAGGGGTTCTAATCACGTATTTTATTCTGCCTCAATTCATGCAAATGAGTCTATTACAACAAATTTACTTATGAAGTTCATTGAGGATTTTTGTATCGCATATACTATAAATGCTGATATTTTTGGAATAAACAGTAGAACTATTTTTAAAAATTCTTCAATCTATATAGTACCTATGTGTAATCCGGATGGGGTTAATTTAGTAAATGGAGCTTATCCTGTACGGTAGTTCTGTATATAGTAGAGCTCAAAATATTGCTCGTAATTATCCCGCAATTCCTTTTCCTATGGGTTGGAAGGCAAATATTAATGGTGTGGATTTAAATTTACAATTTCCTGCAGGTTGGGAAGAGGCTCGTGAAATTAAATTTACACAAGGATTTACTTCACCTGCACCTAGAGATTTTGTTGGTTATGGTTCTCTTACTGAGCCTGAGAGTTTGGCTTTATATGATTTTACTTTACAACATAATTTTAATTTAATACTTGCATATCATACACAGGGTCAAGAAATTTATTGGCAATTTCAAAATTATGCTCCCGAGAATGCTGAAAGAATTGGGGAGGAATTTGCTGAAGTTAGTGGCTATTCTTTAGCTGAAGTTCCTTTTAATTCAAGCTTTGCTGGTTATAAGGATTGGTTTTTACAAACCTATAAAAAGCCTGGATATACAATAGAAGCAGGTCTGGGCGAAAATCCACTTCCAATTAGTCAGTTTGATGAGATTTATAATGATAATTTGGGAATACTAGTTTTAGGAGCAGTTCAATAAAATAACTTAAAGAGTGTTCCTGTTTTGGAACACTCTTCTCTTTTTATTTCACTTCTGTTTCCCAAAGTCCATGTTTGTTACAATATGCGTATAATGTTGCACCTGGAATATATTTAAACCTTACTGTAGTTTCTTGTTCTGGGTATAACCTTATTCTTGTAGTTTGGTTATCATTCATTTGTGCTATCCATTGTATATAGTGGTCTTTTTCCATTGGGTGTTCTATTTCACCAACTCTTACTACAATTTCATCTTCTACTTTTTCATATGTTGGCTTATGTTTTTCTGTTGCTGCATCTGTAGAATTTGCAACTAATAATTCCATTTCTTGCCCACAACATTTGATATTGTTAATATTTCCCTCTATTAACCCCAATACATTGCCACATATAGGACATTTATAAAATACTGTGTTTTTTCTCATTTTCATTATCCTCCTTCTTTTATTTTCTATCATATTATATCATATCTCGCTGGGTTTTGTCTATTTTTTATTCAATTTAACCTCAGTCTTGTATTCTTTATTGTTTCTATTTATTACTAATTCTACTTTGTCTCCAGGTTTTTTTTGATATATATATTTTCTTAATTCACTCATTTTGTTTATGTTGTTCCCATCTATTTTAGTTATAATGTCTCCAATTTTAATGTTTGTCTTAGCCACGGGGCCGTCTTTAGATATTTTCACAACATATATTCCACCTTCAAAATCCACATTATTTTTCAAATATTTTATAACTTCTTTGTCGTAAGCAAATATTCCTAAATATGCCTCTTCAAATTCATCTTTACTTGTAAAACTCTCTATTATAGGTTTTATAATGTTTATTGGTACTGCAAAACCTATTCCCTCTGCTGATTCGATTTTTACTGAATTTATTCCTATAACTTCTCCTTTTCTGTTTATTAATGGTCCTCCACTATTTCCCTGATTTATACTTGCGTCCGTTTGAATAAGGTCCTCCATATAGCTATAAGTGTTTTTTTCTTCTATTTTTATTGTTCTATTTAATCCACTTATTATTCCCGAAGTTACCGTTCTTTGAAACTCTATACCTATTGGGTTTCCTATTGCATATACCTCATCTCCTACCCTTATATGTTCTGAATCTCCTAGTGCCATATATTTTAATCCTTTTGTAGCAATTTTTACTATTGCTAAGTCTAAGTCTGAATCAGCCCAAACAGTATTTCCATTGTATACTGTACCATCTTCTAGAGTAACATAACAAGAGCTATATTTATTCCCCGCCAAATGCCAATTTGTAACAATATATCCATTGTCTGAAACTATCACTCCTGTGCCTAAGTTTAAATTTTCTGTCGCATTTGTATCTAAAATTCCTTCTCCTGTATTTCTTATTTTTGATATACCTACAACACAGGCTATTGTGTTTTCTAGTATGTTAGATATGTCTGTATCTTCATTCTTTTCTGCTGACAGGCGTATTGCAGTTCCCGTACTTTCATCTGTTCTAGGAGTTTCACTTATATTTATATTTAAATACATTTTATATAAAAAAATACTACTAGCAGAAGTTACTGCTATCAATAACATTATTCTAAAAAACTTTTTTAATTTACTTTCTCTTTTTTCATATCTATACATACTTTCTCCTCCTTACATTATTTTTTACCTTTTGGCTTTTTTTAAACATATTATTGTTGATTTATTTTTGCATTAATGATATAATTTGTTTTGAAAAAAAATGTCGTAAGGGTGGTAATTATGCAGAAAAGTATGTATGATTTAACAACTCCACAAAAGCTAATTTGGTACACAGAAGAAGTTTACAAAGGAACCCCTATTGAGAATATTACAGGGACAGTAACAATCCCTGAGAAAGTTGATTTTACTCTTTTAGAAAAAGCTATAAATGTTTTTGTAGAAAGGAATGACAGCTTTCGTCTTAGATTTTTAACTAGAAACAATCAAATTAAACAATATATCGAAGACTTTTCGAGTTTTTATGTTGATATTGTCGATATAAACTCTGACAAAGAACTTAAAGAATTTGAAGAAAAAGTTGTTACAACTGTTTTTGATGTTTTTAATTCTTTTCTTTATAATTTTATAATGTTTAGATTCCCAGATGGACATGGTGGTTTTATTATTAATATGCACCATTTGATTTCTGACGCTTGGAGCGCAGGTTTAGGTGCATCTGAAATTATAAAAATATATACTCGTCTTATAAAAAATGAACATATTGACGACATTACTTACCCAACTTACATTGATTATATTAACTCTGAACAAGAATATTTTCAAAGTGAAAAATTTAATAAAGATAAAAGCTTTTGGAATTCATTGTTTAAGTCTGTTCCTGATGTTTCCACAATTCCATCAAGCATTGATAATAAAAGTAATTTGCCTTGTTGTTCAAATAGAGTTCAATTTACTATGCCTAATAAGGTTTTAAATGAAATAAATAACCTCTGCAAAAGCAATAGATTTTCTATTTTCAATTTTTTCATGTCTGTTTTTGCTATTTATATAGGTAAAGTATCTAGATTAGATGAATTTGTTGTTGGAACTCCTGTTTTAAATCGTTGTAATATAAAAGAAAAGCATACTTCTGGTATGTTTGTTAGTACTGTTCCCCTTAAAATGGAATTAGGAGGTAACATTCAGTTTGCCGAATTGGCTTCAACTGTTTCAAGTAAATTTTTTAATATATTTAAACATCAAAAGTATCCATATCTATCTTTACTAAAAGATCTAAGAAGTAAGGATAAATCAATTCCGAATTTGTATAACATCTTAATATCTTATCAAAATATTAGAAGTACAGCTCAAGTCTCTGAAACTCCTTACGAAATTAATTGGGTTCCAAACAAATACATTGCTGATAATATTGATATTCATATATATGATATGAACGATACTGGCAATATCAATATTGCATATGATTACCAAACTTCAAGATATTCAAAACAGGATATAATAGATATCCATAATAGAATTTTAAATATAATAAATCAAGTATTACAAAATGTTAATATTGGCATTAATGATGTTGAAATTGTAACACATAAAGAAAAAGATAAAATATTACATAACTTTAACGACACTAAAGTAGATTACCCAAAGGATAAAACAATAGTAGAACTTTTTGAAGAACAGGTTCAAAAAACACCTAATAATATTGCTGTTGTGTTTGGCACGGAAAAATTAACCTACAAAGAGTTAAACGAAAAAGCTAATAGTTTAGCAAATTACTTGAAAAATAAAGGTGTTGTTATAGATGATGTTATTGGTATCTTCCTTGATAAATCATTAGAATCAATTATTGCAATACTTTCAATTTTAAAATGCGGAGCTACATACTTGCCTATTGATATTAATTACCCTAATACTCGTATAGACTTTATGCTTAAAGACTCTAAATGCAAATTTATCCTTTCTTCTGCTAACTTAAAGGATAAACTAAAAAAACATCATAATGTTATCTTTATAGATTTATCTAATGATACATTATACACCTATTCAAAAAACAATTTAAATATTACTATGTCAGATGACCCTTGTGCTTATATAATGTACACCTCTGGCTCTACTGGTAACCCTAAAGGGGTTATGGTTTCTAATAAAAATGTTGTTAGATTAGTTAAAAATACTAATTTTATAGAATTTAAAGAAAATGAGAGAATTCTTCAAACAGGTTCTATTGTTTTTGATGCTTGTACTTTTGAGATTTGGGGGGCTTTACTTAATGGCTTTGAATTGTATATTATTAAAAAACAAGATTTGCTAGATCCTGTTTTGTTAGAAAAATATTTAGTAGATAATAAAATTACAATTCTTTGGCTTACTGCACCATTGTTTAATCAACTATGTGAAAGTAATCCTTCTATGTTTAAGTCTGTACGTGTATTACTTACAGGAGGAGATGTGCTTTCTCCTAGACATATTAATTCTGTCAAAAAAGCCTGTCCAAATTTAACTATAATTAATGGTTATGGACCTACTGAAAATACAACATTTTCAACCTGCTTTACTATAGATAAATTTTATGACAATTCTATTCCTATTGGCTACCCTATTGCAAATTCAACCTGTTATGTTGTATCTCCTACATTAAATTTACTTCCTGTTGGCGTTCCTGGAGAATTACTAGTTGGTGGCGACCGGAGTTAGCAAAGGATACTTGAATAATCCTACTTTTACTGCTGAAAAATTTATTTCTAATCCTTTTGGAGATGGTATACTTTATAAAACTGGAGACTTAGTAAAGTGGTTACCTGATGGTTCTATTGACTTTATTGGCAGAATAGACAATCAAGTTAAAATTAGAGGCTTTAGAGTAGAATTAAATGAAATTAATCTTAAGATTCAAGAATTTCCTAATATTAAGGAATGTGTTACTGTTGTTAAAAATTTAAATAATGAAAAAGTAATTTGTTCTTATTTTTCTTCTAAAGAAAATATTGATACAAATGCATTAAAAGCTTGGCTTGCTAAGTTTTTACCTCATTATGCTATACCAGCATATTTGATTAGTTTAGAGAATTTACCTATTAATGCTAATGGTAAGGTTGATATTAAGCGTTTACCTGAACCAAAGGTTTTAAATGCAAAATCAGAGATAGTATTACCTAGAAATGATATTGATTTTAGATTGATATCTTTATTAAAAGACTTGTTAAATATAGATGAAATAAGTATTGATGATAATTTCTTTGAGCTTGGTGGAGATTCTTTGTCTTCTATCAATTTATGTGCTCAAATTCAAAATGAATTTGGTTGTGCTTTATTTGTTAAAGATATATTAGACAATCCTCGTATTCAAGATATATCTGATGTTATATCTACAAACTTAAATACTGCTTCAAAAGCAGTTATACCAAAAGCAGATAAGAAGGATTATTACCCTCTATCTTCTGCACAAAAAAGAATGTATCTTTCTTCTACTATGTCTGGCGAGCATTCTATACTTTATAATATTCCTGGTGGTATTATTTTAAATAAAATGCCTGATATTAGTAAATTAGAAATTTGTTTAAATACTTTAATTAAAAGACATGAATCTTTACGTACATATTTTGAAGTTGTTGATAACAATATTGTTCAAAAAGTTCAAGATTCAGTAAACTTCAAATTAGATGTTTGCAAAGATTCTTATGACTTTAATGATTTGAGAACTGTTTTTTATGATTTTGTTAAACCTTTTGATTTAGCCAAAGCTCCTTTGTTTAGAACCGAGCTGGTTAAATTAAATGATAATAGAGTTGCATTGTTTATTGATATGCATCACATCATCTCGGATGGTACTTCTATGCATATTTTCATTGATGAGCTTTGCAAATTATACAACAACAAGTCTTTAGATAAATTAAATATTTCATACAAAGACTTTGCTGTTTGGGAAAATAGTAGGATTTCTTCTAGTGACTTTGATGAAGCCAAAGATTTCTGGGTAAATCAGTTTAAAAATGATATACCTGTTCTTAATATGCCTACAAATTACCTAAGACCTGCTGTTAAGTCTTATGCTGGCAATAAAGTTTATTCTAAATTTGATAAGGAATTAACTGCCAAAATAAATACAACATCAAAAGAGCTTGGAGTTACTCCATATATGCTACTTTTAAGTATTTACTACATTTTACTTTCAAAATACTCTACTCAAGATGATATCGTAGTTGGTACTCCTATTGTTGGTAGAAATGTATCAGAGCTATATAATTTGATTGGTATGTTTGTTAACTCTTTACCTATGAGAACAAAAATAGATTCTAATTTAACTTTTAAGGATTTCTTAGACGTTGTTAAAACTATGTGTTTAAATAACTACAAATATCAAGATTATCCTTTTGATGAATTAGTAGATAAATTAAAGCTTCAAAGAGATACAAGTAGAAGTCCATTATTTGATGTTATGTTCATATATCAAAACAACGGAAATGCTACTGTTGATTTTAATGGAATAAAATCTGAATACTTTATACCAGATACCAGAATTTCTAAATTTGATTTATCTTTAGAAATTGTACCTGAAAATGATATTTTAAATTTATCATTTGAATATGCAACCTCTTTATTTAATAAACAATTTATTGAGGAATTATCTAAACATTATTCAAACATATTAAATTCTTGCTTAGATAATTTAGATATTAAAATGTCTAATATTTGTATGTTATCAGAAGATGAAAAAAACAAAATATTACATAACTTTAACGACACTAAACTAGATTACCCAAAGGATAAAACAATAGTAGAACTTTTTGAAGAACAGGTTCAAAAAACACCTAATAATATTGCTGTTGTGTTTGGCACGGAAAAATTAACCTACAAAGAGTTAAACGAAAAAGCTAATAGTTTAGCTACATACTTAAGGAACAAAGGAATTCAAAGAAATGACCTTGTTGGTGTTATGGTTAATCGTTCTCTAGAAATGATTATTGGTATCTTAGCCGTATTAAAAGCTGGTGGGGCTTATATCCCTATTGACCCAACATATCCAAAAGATAGAATTGATTATATGCTAAAAAACAGTAATAGTAAGCTTTTACTAACACAAAATCATTTGCGAGATTTAATAAACTTTAAAAATTCTATTTGTATAGATTTAAAAGATAATGAAATATATTCTTTATCAAATACCAATTTAGAAAATGTAAATGTTCCGGAGGATTTAGCCTATGTTATCTATACTTCTGGTTCTACAGGACTTCCTAAAGGAGTTATGCTAAAACAAAACAATATTATTAACTTTATTTATGGTATGATGAAGGAATTTGCATTTACAAATAAAGATACTATAGTTTCTATAACTACATTTTCATTTGATATATTTGTTCTTGAAAGTTTATTGCCATTACTAAATGGTATAAAAATGGTAATTGCATCTGAAGAAGAACAAACAGATATAAATATGTTTAACGATTTATGTAAAAACAATAATGTAACAGTATTGCAAACAACTCCTTCCAGATTGCAAGCCATACTTGCTAAGGAAAATTCTTTTAGCTTTATAACAAATTTAAAATATATTTTAGTTGGTGGAGAGCCTTTCCCTCCTGCACTATTAAAGACCCTTCAAGAATCTTGCAAATCAAGAATTTACAATATGTATGGTCCTACAGAAACTGCTGTATGGTCATCTTTAAAAGATTTAACAAATTCAGATAAAATAAATATTGGAAGGCCTATTGCTAATACTCAAATGTATATATTAGATAAATTCAACAATCCTCTTCCTATTGGTATTACTGGAGAATTATTTATTGCAGGAGATGGCGTATGCAAAGGATATTTGAATAATTTAGAATTAACTACAAAAGTATTTATAAACAATCCTTTTGTTCCAAATACCTTGATGTATAAAACCGGAGACCTTTGCAAATTATTACCAAATGGAGAAATTGAATATTTAGAAAGAGTAGATAACCAAATTAAGATTAGAGGTTTAAGAATTGAACTTGGAGAAATTGAAAGTCAAATACTTGCCTACAATGGTATTGAAAAGGCTTGTGTAATTAAACAAACTATAAATAATAGAGACTTTATCTCTGCATACTTTACAGCAAAAAGCAAAATTAATATAACATCTCTTAAGAAACATTTATCAAGTACTTTACCTAAATATATGATACCTTCATATTTTACAGTATTAGATAAGTTTCCTTATACACCAAATGGAAAAATAGATAAAAAAGCTCTTAAATTGCCAGAAGAAATACTATCTTCTAGCAGAGAAAATGAATATGTAGCACCTAGAACTGATTTAGAAAAACAGTTTGTTTCAATCTGGGAGCAAATATTAAATGTTAGTCCAATAGGAATAACAGATAATTTCTTTGAACTTGGTGGAGACTCTATTTTAGCAATGAATCTAAACATCGAACTAAAGACCATTATAAATTCTATCTCATATGCTGATATTTTCAAGTTTCCTACTATATCTGAATTGGTAAAGAAATCTAAATCTACAGATGAAGATTATGATTTTAAGTATATGGAAAAAAATTATAAGAAATATAACACCATATTAGGTTTAAATACAAAAGTACCTAGTATTTTTGAACTAAAATATAAAAACTGTGGAAATATTCTTTTAACTGGTGCAACAGGATTTTTAGGAATACATATTTTAGATAAATTTATCAGTAACGAGAAAGGAAATGTTTATTGTATTATAAGGCAAGAACCTGGACTTACTGCTGCTGCAAAATTACATCAAAAATTAAATTATTATTTTGGTAATAAATATGATAAACTACTTGGAAAACGTATCTTTGCAATTACAGGTGACATTTGCAAACCTGTTTTTGGATTAAATCAGGAGGACTTGCTAAATATCACCAACAATGTAGATACAGTTGTAAATACTGCTGCACGAGTAGCTCATTATGGAAATTACTATGAGTTCTACAACACAAATGTAAAAAGTGTTCAATACGCTATTGATTTTTGCAAAAGCTTTAATAAAAAATTGTATCATATTTCAACTTTGAGTGTATCAGGTAATTCCTTTGATAGTAATATTGTAAAGCAACATTTAAATCATATAACATATTTTAGAGAGAATAGTTTATATATAGGTCAATCTCTAGAAAATGTTTATATTAGAAGTAAATTTGAAGCTGAATGTTTAGTTTTAGATGCAATTTTAGACGGATTAGATGCATATATTTTACGTGTTCGGAAACCTAATGCCTAGAATAAAAGATGGAGTTTTTCAAGAAAATGCAATTGAAAATGCTTTTATAAATAGAATTGTGGCATTTATTAAACTTGGAGCAATACCAAAGAGCATAGAATATAATTATTTGGAGTTCACTCCTATAGACAGCACTGCAACTGCAATTGTAAAATTGATGACACATCCACATAAGTCAAATAGAGTATTCCACTTATTTGACCATAATCATATTTATTTAACTAGATGCTTTAAATACTTTAAATTGTTAAACACAAATTTCAAAATATTGCAAGATGATGATTTTGCAAAGCTTATAAACTCAACATTGAAAGATAAAAATAAAAAAGAAATTTTAAATTTTTTAATAAATGACCTTGATAAAAATTTACATTTGATGTATAAAACTGATATAAGAATAAAATCTGAAGCAACAATAAAATATCTATCTAAAATTGGATTTAATTGGCCAAAAATTTCAGATAAATATATGATGAAATTTTTAGAATTACTAAGGAGAGTGATGTAAGTGAGTTTATTTATATTTATAACATTAATAATTACATGTATTATAATTAACATAGGATTGGTATTTTCCTTAAATAATAAAGGAAAAAGTCAATTAAAAACTTTGTCTTCATTAATATTTATATTATTATTAATTTGGATTATTAGCTTAATTTTGCAATCAACCTTTGCCAAAACACTTAATATCAATCCTATAAAATTTGATTATTTTACATATATTGGAGTATGCTTTTCACCTGTTATTTTTCTTTTGTTTAGTATAGCTTTCTCTAATACAAAATTTAAATTTACAAAAAAGTACCTATTACTTTTTATTATTCCTGTACTTTCTTTGATTTTATTATGGACAAATAATGCACATCACTTGTTTTATAAAGTATATTCAACAAACCTTAATGAAAACGTCTATGGAAGTTTATTCTATATACATGCAATATATACATTTGTTTTGTACCTAATAACATTCTATATACTTATAAAATATTCTGTTAAGAATTCAGGGTTATTTTCAAAACAAGCATTATTGATAATTATAGGTTGTATAATTTCGGTAACAGTTAATTTACTTGGTTTTTTCACTATCGTACCAATGTCTATTTACGTTACACCAGTTACATTTGCACTTACTAGTATATTTATTACTCTTGCAATTTCGAAGTTTGACTTTCTTAAGGTTGCACCTATTGCATTACAAAGAATTGTTGATAGAATGTCCGATGGATATATTATAGTAAATGGGGACAATTATATAACAGACTTTAATAAAACATTTTTAGATTTATTTTCTTTAAAACCTAGTGAGGTTAGAAATGTATATATTGGTCATTTATTAGATAGATTATCTAATAGTAAAAATAAAAATGAAGATTTTTTAAACCTTATATCATCAACTAAAAATAATAATAATACTGTTAATATTGAGAGACATTTTACACAAATAAAAAAATACTTTAATATAGAAATTAATAGTATCAGAAATAAAAACTCTTACCTTGGAACACTTATATTATTTAAGGACATTACTCAGCATAAAGAAGACGTAAAAACAATAAAAGACAATCAAGATATATTAGTAGAAAGAGAGCGTTTGGCAACACTTGGTCAAATGATAGGAGGAATTGCACACAACCTTAAAACTCCTATAATGTCAATATCTGGCGCCACCGAAGGTATTCTAGATTTAATAAATGAATACAGAAGTTCTATTGGGGATCCTGAAGTAACAGTTAGTGACCATAAAGAAATTGCTAATGATATGGAGGAATGGATTAAAAAAATACAAACTCATCTTTCATATATGTCTGATGTTATTACTACTGTTAAAGGTCAAGCTGTAGCATTTTCTGATAATACTACATTTACAAGTTTTACAATTGATGATTTTATAAGACAGGTTAACATACTTATGAAACACGAGTTAAGTCATTCATTAGTAGAATTAGAGGAAACCTTGGAAATTCCTTTAAATACTGTTGTAAAGGGAAATGTTAATAGCTTAGTACAGGTTGCAAATAATATAATTTCTAATGCAATACAAGCCTATAATGGCACACCTAATCAAAAGGTTGTTTTGAATATATATAGCAAGGACAATCTTCTAGTAATTAAGGTTCAGGACTTTGCTAGTGGAATCCCAGATTCAGTTAAATCAAAACTATTTAAAGAAATGACTACTACGAAAGGTAAAAATGGAACTGGTCTTGGTCTATTTATGTCTTATTCAAATATTAGAGCACATTTTAATGGAAATATACGTTTTGAAACTAGGAAAGGAAAAGGGACTTCATTTTATATTGAAATTCCTAATTAAAAATTTAAGGCTTTTAGAATAATAATTGTTTAAATTCAGATTGAACAGATTCATTCTAAAAGCCTTTGTTTTATTCATTTATTGTCTTTTTTATTTCCTCATATGCTTCTTTCCAAGAGTGTACTCTTTTTAATGTTGTATCTTCTTGATTATAAATGCTATCAAATAATAATACAGGAATGTTCAAAGCTTCGTGTACCTCTTTACAGTTTTGAACATTATCGTCAATAAATATATCTATTTTGTTTTCTTTGCACTTTTCCACCTTTTGTGGACATTCAACTTCTAATTTATCAATATTAATACCTTGCTTTATAAACCAGTCTTTAGAAATATTATATATATCGCCACAATGTTGACTTCCTCTAGCAGTTATTATAATTATCTTGTTTCCATCTTCTTTTAATTTATTTATATATTCTTGTGCTTCATTTTTTATTCCAACTTCATTATAACATCTTTTAATATATTGATTTAAAAACTTTTTTATATGGTCTTCATCCCATCCAAAAGCCTCTTCAAATCCCCATCTATTAATTGCTACTTCATAATCAATTTTATTTTCTTCATTATATTTTATTGCATATTGTGGAAGTATATCAGACAATCTATTTATGGTATCATCTATATCAATTCCTATATTCATTCTATTCCCCTTAATTTTATGTGTTATCATCAAATGATCCAAAAAGCTCATCAAATTTTGCTTCTAATTCTTTTTGCAAGTCATATGTGCTACTTTCCTCTTTATTTGTTTCAACTTTTTTTTCTTCAACTTTATTTGATGGTGTTTCTGCAAATAAGCTATCTAGAGATTCATTTTTTGAGTTCATTTTCTTATTCTCCTCTTTTGGCTTATTTACAGGTGTTTCTTCAAATAAGTCGTCTAGTGACTCTATTTTTGTATCTTTTCCCTTTTCTTCTCCTTTTTCTTCAACATAAGGATTGTATGGATTATATTTTCTCCATTTCCCTCTATCTATTGGCGGAACTGAATTATGGCTACATGCATATTTTTCTACTAATTTTGCAGTTCCATATTTAAAGTAGTAATACTTTTCTGCTTTTATTGGTTTTAAACCTTTTTCTAAAATAATGCACACATCATTGTCTAATCTTCTTAATTCATCTGGTGTCATTAAAGCCCTTGCCATTATCTGATCTGATTTGTTGAAACCTTGTCTCCACATATTTTTATCTTTATTTATAGACCAACTTTCGTGTGATATTGTTTTTTCTCCTAATTCTTTTGAAAAATATTCAACTGTTTTTTGTGAGTTACTTCCTAAGAATATACATGTATCACAGTTGCCTATTATTGTCTCGTTTGATTTTTCATATACTGCTTCTAATTGGTCTAAATTTTGTAATATAACACTAAAAGATATTTTTCTACTTCTTGAGGTAGATATTTTTTTATCAAAGTCTGGTATTTTACCAATGTTTGCAAATTCGTCTAATATAAAGAATGTAGCTTGTGGAAGTTGTCCACCACTCCTATCTGCAAAATCATATAATCTTTGTATCATTTGTGAGAAGAATATTGTAAGTAAGAAATCATATGCTGCATGTGTATCTGATGATATAACATATACTGCTGTTTTCCTTTTTCCAATATCTTCAAAATTTATTGTGTTCGTTGAGGTTAATTCTGCTATTTCCTTTGAATCAAATTTACCTAGCTTTGATTGAAGAGTACTTAAAATAGAACTATATGTTTTTTCAGGTGCAATTTCAATAGATTTGTAATTCATTCTTGCTGGATGGTCATATGGTAATTGGTTCATAAGTTCTGTAAGAAGGTTTCCTCCTCCATTACTATTTGCTGCTCTAACTAATTCTGCACAGCTTACTAAATTTTGTTCTTCTTCTGGTCTTGTTGCTAATAAATAATATATTAATGCTTTAAGTAGCATTTCTGCCATATCATCCCAATATGGATCTGATGTGCTTCCTTCTATTTTTTGGCCTTTTACTATAGTGTTTGCAATAACATCAACATCTATTTCACTCTCTATATGCATTAATGGATTATACCCATCGCTATTTTTTGGATTTACTAAATTTAATATTTTTATATCATAACCTTGTTCTCGTAGATATCCCGCTGTTTTATCATAAAGCTCTCCTTTAGGATCCGTAAATACATATGAACCTAGTAATTGATATGCATTTGGAATAACATATGAAGCAGATTTACCAGAACCTGAACCGTCCAACTACTAATACATTTATATTTCCTCTTTTATCTACTGGTAAAAAATGTTTTTCTGCAAGTAAAATACCTTTATTTTTACTTAAAATAGAATATTGTTCTCCTTTTGCCCAATCACTTGATCCATGCTCAATATCTGTATAATCATGTTTCGGCATTGTTTTTATCATACCAACTATAGCAAAACCTAATATTATAATAGCTGTCCATAACTCACATTTCAGATAAGTTCGAATGTATTCACCTGAAAATGCTTTTCCCAAATTAGCTCCTATATTGCCAAAATTACTGTTAAATAAGTTTTCAATAAAATTCCCATTGCCTTTTTCTATTGATTCAACCCAACTTATACTAACAGGCGCAATTAATACTATGGAAAGTATAATCCATAGTATTAACGCAATTATAAAAACAGATTTGCATTTTTTTAAAGCATAACTTATTTTATTTCCCATTAAAATCACCTATTCTTTGGTTTTCTATTTTTCTATTTCTTCTACTTCTTTTTCCTTTTTAGTTGTTATTGCCGGTATTACTAGCTTTTTATCTGCTGGTAATTTCCTTAATTCTGTTGCACTTTTTAATCTTTTTGGTTGAGAAATAGGATCAAATTCTTCAATTCCCATCATCAACTACCTCCTTACTTTTTAAATACTGGGCTACCACCCACTAAAATATAATCATCATCTTCTCCTTGTCTTATTTCAAAGGCAAAGTAATTCTTATGTGCTTTTAATTTGCATTTTCCTTTTACTTCGTTTGTTGTTTCATCAAAGTATAAAACTGGTTTTACTTCTTCAACTGTGTCTAAATCTATAATTGTAATAGGTCTTTTTAAATTTGGCGTATATGTAAAGTCCCTTACTTCCGTATCCTCTTCTTCATAATACTTCTTAAAATTAAAAGGAAGTGGCGTTTTTTCAATAATAACCTTGTCTCCGTCTAATACACCATTGTTTATAACAACTTTATCCTTGCCAAATGAGAATATAGCTAATCTATTTCCTTCTGGTTTTGGATTATCTATATAAAACGTTTTACGTATTTTTTCTCCAACATATTCTTCTGTACTATCTAACCTTTGTATAGTAAATTTAGGAGAATTTTTTTCTAACTCTTTTTCTGTTTTGCTTACTTCGTATACTACAGTTCTAACATTTTGTGGATCTGTAATGCTAAAATGCTTTCCTACAAAATTTTCCATTTAATAGCACCTCTCTTATCAAAATTTATGCTACTTGTCCTATGTATAATTACATATAAATTATACTATAAACAAGTAGCATTTGTCAACATTTGGCATACACTTTATGTAAATTAAATATTAATATAATTAAATTTTATATTATTTTTTTCTAATATTTCTTTTTCCCTATTTGAACAGGTAAAAATTATCACTTGGTTTTCTTTTAATTCTTCATCTATATATGTAAGTATATTCTTTAATCTTTGGTTGTCATAATATGCGAAGGTTTCATCTAGTATTATTGGCATTTTCTCTTTGGTTATCTCTTGCATTGCTGATAAACGAAGGGATAAATATAATTGGTCTATTGTTCCTATGCTTAGCTTATTTGCATTTACATATTCTCCATTTTCAAGCTCCACAATTAAACCTTCACCATCTATAAAATTTATTTTATTATATTTCCCATCTGAAACTCTATCTACAATAGTTGAAAGACTTTTTGTAAATTTTGGTGTTATTTCTTTTTTCATTTTATCATATGCTCTCTCTAAGGCAGTTCTTGCAATGTTGATTTCTTTTTCTAACTTTAATATTTCCTTTTTATTATACAAAGCTCCTTGTAAATTTTCTTCTATTTTTGCTTTCTCTTCTAACTTTTTTAAAATATTATTATAATCAATTTCACTTGTATGTAATTGTATTTTTAAAGAAGATAATTCACCTTCTAAACTTTCTAAAATATTATTTATTGTTATTTTATTTTCAGATAATAAATAATCAATTTCATTTTCATCTATTTTATTTTTGAACTCATTTTTTATTTGATTTTTTTCTAATTCATTTTTTTGTATTTTTTCTAAATTTATTTTATTTATTTTTTCTTCTATTGTTTTAATATTATTTTCTGTTGTTTCTTTTTCTAACAAATATTTATTTTCTTCTATTTTTTTTAAGTTTATTTTTTTATTTGTTTTTATTTTTTTTATAATTATAATTCCAGAAATTGCAAGGGTTACAACAAGTAATAAAATATTAATAATTTTATTTGCTTTTAAAATAAATAAAATTAAATTAATTATTAATAATAAAATTAAAATAATTATATTTATTTTATTATTTTTTTTATTTATTTTTATTTTATTTTCTTTTATTTTATTTTTTAAATTATTTATTTTTATTTTTTCATTATTTATTATCTCATTATTTATTTTTATTTTTTCTTCTTCGATATTTTCTTCTATTTTTTTTGAATTTATTTTTTTTATTAAGTTTATTTTTATTTCTTTTTCATTTATTTTATCTTTTGTGTTTTTTTGCCTTATTTCTATTTCTTCTTTTTTTTCATCGCTTATTGCTAAGCTTTCTTTCTCTTTCATTAACTTTTCTATTTTTTCAGTAATAACGTTTAACGGTCTGCCTACGGTTCTTGAGCTTCCAACCTCTTCGTTTTGTTTCTTGTTTAAAAGGTCTTTTGTCTTTTTGTATGACACGTTTTCTTCTCCTGTTAATAACAAATTGGCAATTTTTTGTGTTAGGATGTTTTGTTCGCTGTTATCTAATACCACCTCTTTTTGTTCAATTAATGTTGTTGAAGAAAATATTTGCTCATCAATATTTGTTTGTTCATAAAAAAATTCATTCCCTCTGGTTTTATCTATATTAAAATTCTTAGAAATATCTTCTGAATTTTTATATATTTTTGGATTTTTTTTATTAAAATCTCTAAACACTTCAAATGTTTCTTTATTGTCTAAAACATATTCTATTTTTCCAGAATATTCTTCTGCCTTCCATGGTTTATATTTTTCATAGTCCGGAATTTCTTTTTTATTTTTATTTTTTGAAATTCCATAAAACATTCCAGAAATAAATTTTAATAATGTTGTTTTTCCCGCTTCATTTTCTCCATAAATTAAATTAATATTATCTGATAATTTTATTTCTTTATTTTCTATTTTTCCAAATCCATTTATTTTTAAATTATTTATTTTCAAAAAATCACCTCTAATTTTGAATTGCTTGCAAACCAATTTGTATAGCATTTTCTATTTCTTCATCTGTATAATTATTTTCTTTTTGCATTTCTAGAACTTCTTTAATAAAGAAGCTTTTTAAATTATTTTCTTCTTTTATTTTATTTAAATCTAATTCTATTTTTGATAAGTCTTTTATTTTTAATATATTTTTTTTATTTATTATTTTTATTATTTTATTTTTATTTATTTCTATTTTTTTATTTCCAATTAAAATAATTTTATAAAATTTATTTTCATCTAAATTAATTGTATTTATTTTTTCAATTAATTCTTCTTCTGAATTTATTTCAGAAATATCTAAATTAATTTCTGCAAATTCTTTTTCATCTATTTTCTCAAAATTTATTTGTAATTTATTTTTTTCCAAATTAACATCTGAAATTCCATGCTCACCTAGTTCGTCAAATCCAAAAGATATACATGAACCAGGATATACTATATTTCCTTTTATTTCTCTTTTGTGAATATGTCCAAGTGCTACGTAATCAAAGCCTATTTCTTTTAATTTATTTTCATTTATTGGGTTGTATTGCATTTCAAGCGTTTGGCTTGCATTTAAGTCTCCGTGTGTTATTAAAATATTTATTTTATTTTTATTTTCTATTTTAATTTCTTCTATTTTCGAATTATTAAAATAAAAATCATTAAATCCAAAACCATATATGTCACAGTCTTCAAATTCGTATTTTTGAATTTCTGAATTAAATATATAAACATTTTCGTTCCAATTAAAATTGTTATAATATGAATTTTTTAGAAAAGGATCATGATTTCCTGGAGCAATAAATATTTTTGTATTTGGAATTTCTTTAAATGAATTATTAATAAATTCTATTGTAGTTTTTCTTATATATTGATGTTCATATAAATCTCCTGCTATGAATAAAAATGGTATTTTTTCTTCTTTTATTTTTAAGATTACTTTTTTAAAAGCCTCCCTTTGTTCTAGTCTCCTTAAATCTCCTAAATTTTCCCAGTTGCTAAGAACAGTAAAAGGGCTATCAAAATGCATATCTGCCATATGTATAAATCTCATTTTTTTCTCCTTCCTACAAAATATTTTTTTGCAAGATATTACATACAAGTTTTCTCTATGTCTTTTGTGGTTTTATTATATCTCTCCATTTTTTAAAATCCAGTTTCTAGCAATAATACTGTTTGGATGAATTGTTGCTTTTTTTTCTATTTGTAGCATTATTTTTTTATCTATGATGTATAATACTGCTTTGTCTATACTTTCATCTAATAGTTTATTTAAATAATTAACATCCGAAAATCCTCTTTCACTGCTTGTTCTATCTGCTATGAATAGTATTTTATCTAGCAATGTCATATTGGGTATCCCTGTTGTATGTGCACGTATTGCTTGTCCCATTTCTTCTGTAAATCCTAGTTCTTTAATTGCTATATTTTCTCCTATTTTAGCATGTAGTAATGTTGGATTTTCACACTCTATTTCATCTATTTTAATATTATTTTCTTTCACATACTTTAATTTTTCTTCATTTGGTACTTCTTTTGCAATATCATGAGCTATTCCTACTTTTTTTGCAATTTCTATATCATATCCAAATTTTTTTGCCAATTCTTTTGCTCTCTCCATTACGCATTGACTATGATAAAACCTTTTTTCTGACAACTTGGTTTGTACTATTTGCTCTATTTCCTTTAATTCCATCTCTTTTTCCTTTCATCTTATTACTGTTTGTAGTCTCAAAGCTTAGACATTTATAGTTTTAAACATCATTAGTTTTTTTAATATGCTAATTCTATTAACTTATCTAATAAATCCGAATAATTAACTCCTGTTTGTTCCCATAATTTGGGATACATACTTATTTGTGTGAAACCTGGTATTGTGTTTATCTCGTTAATATAAATTTTATTATTTTTATCACCTACAAAAAAATCTACTCTTGCTAAGCCCTTACAATCCGTTGCTTTATATGCCTTTTTTGCTATTTTTCTTACTTTATTTGACAATTCTTCTGGTAAATCTGCTGGGATTACTGTTTTTGACTTTTGATTTTGATATTTTGCATTAAAGCTATAAAATTCATCTGCTGACAATATCTCTCCTAAGCAAGAGGTTTGAACCTCTTCATTTCCAAATACTGCACATTCTACTTCTCTTCCCTGTATTCCCTCTTCTATTAGAATTTTATTGTCAAATTTTCCTGCATATTCTATGGCTTTTATTAATTCTGTTTCGTTTTCTACTTTGCTTATGCCAACAGAAGAACCTGCATTTGATGGTTTTACAAACATAGGAAATTTTATTTTGTCTAATACATTTTTTATAATTCCATTAATATCAAGTATCTCCTCTGTAAAATCTTTTTCTATATATATATATTTATCATTATATTTTCTTATATATATATATTCTGCCTGTGAAATATTTGCTTTATCAAATATTACCTTTGCATATGCCTTATCCATACAAATGCTTGATCCTAATACTTTTGTTCCTACATATGGTATTTTTAGTAATTCTAACATCCCCTGAATTGTTCCATCTTCACCATATAAACCATGTAGCACTGGAAATACAATATCTAATTCTTTTAGATATTTAACAATGTTTTCTATTTTTTCTGTTCCTATTATTTCGTCTCCAACTTTAAATTCCTCGTTATTATATGTGTATTTAAACCATTCTCCTTTTAAATCTATGTATATAGGATAAATTTCATATTTTTCTTTATTCAAATTTTTAATAATTGATGTTCCCGAAACAATTGAAACATTATGTTCTGTTGATGTTCCACCGAAAATTACACCTAGTTTTGTTCTTCCCATAAATTCTCTCCTTGTAAATAATTTGATATTTCACCAAAATTCATTCTGTTTGATGCTTTTAGTAATATACAATCCTTCTTTTTAATTACTTCTTTTAATTTATCTATGCACTCTTCATTAGTTTTAAATTGGTATACCTCTTTTGTTCCAAGTTTTATAGCTTCTTTTGCTATATTTTTTGATAAATCACCTATCGTACATAATATATCTATTTTGTTTTTTGCTACTTCTTCTCCAACTTTTTTATGCAAATTCTCTGAATAGTCACCTAATTCTAACATATCTCCTAGCACTGCTATTTTTCTGTTTCCCTTCATATTTTTTAGTACTTCTAGTGCAGCTTTCATAGAATCATAGCTTGCATTATAATAATCATTTATTATTTTTAAATCATTAACTTCTTTTGTTTCATTCCTCTTTTCTGTAATTTTAAAAGTTTTTATCCCCTCTTTTATTTTGTTTGTTTTTATCCCTGTTGTTTTTCCCACGGCGATTGCACATAAGCTATTATATATGAAATGTTCTCCTGTTTGGGGTACTACAATTTTTTCTTCTTTATCATCCATTTTTATTTTATACTCTGAACAATTATCTTTTCTTTCTATATCATATGCCATATAATTGCTTTTATTTTTAATTCCGTATGTTATTTTTTCATATTCCTTTATATCACAATTTTGTAGCATATCATTATCATTATTAATAATAATTTTACCATCTTTACTTAAACCTTCTAAAATTTCTAATTTCGCTTTTAAAATATTCTCTCTTGATCCTAGCAGTCCTATATGTGCTGTTCCAATGTTAGTAATTACTGCAATTGTTGGTTTTGCAATATTAGTTAATACAGATATTTCTCCTAAATGGTTCATTCCCATTTCTACAACAGCTGCATTTATATTTTCTTTCCAATTTAATATTGTAATTGGTACACCTATATGGTTATTATAATTTCCTTCTGTTTTTGCAACATTAAATTTTTGTTTTAAAACATTTGCAATAATATCTTTTGTGCTTGTTTTTCCTACGCTTCCAGTAATTGCAACTACTGGAATGTCATACATTTTTCTCTTATATATGGCTAGTTTTTGGATGGAACATATTATATCTTTTACTTTTATAATATTTCTATCCTTATATTTATTTATTATTTCTTCTGGTACATCTTTTTCTGTTATGCATCCTATTGCACCTTTTTGTAAAGCTTCTTTTATGTGTTGTATTTCTCCACCCTTTTCGGATTTTAATGATACAAACATATCTTCTGCATTTATTTTTCGAGTGTCTACACAAAATGCATTAATTGTGGGAACCGTCCCCCTTGATAATAGCCTACCTTCACATATTTCCACTATTTTATCCACAGTTATATTTTTATCCTCCATATTTTTCTCCTTGCAATAATATATTTAAATTACACTTTTATTGCTACTATTTTATAACATTTTTATATTTTTTTAAATAGTTTGTTCACATTTTTTGTAAATTATTTGGTTTAATACTTATTTACAAATAGCCTTTTTTATTGTATATTATTGGAAAAGGATAGTGAGTTTTATGCAAAGAATGTTAAGTTATATACGTAAAGCAGTTGATGATTATAATATGATAGAAGATGGGGATAAGATTGCAGTTGGTTTGTCTGGTGGAAAAGACTCTATAACTCTACTTATGGGGCTTAAAACGATGCAAAGATTTTATGATAAGAAATTCGATTTAATTGCAATTAGTGTTAATCCTGGTTTTGATTTTTTTAATAGTAATTTTTTAAAAAACACCTGTGAAAAAATTGGAGTTAAATATGTTGAAGAAAAAACACATATTAAAGAAATCGTTTTTGATATAAGAGAAGAGAAAAATCCTTGTTCTCTTTGTGCTAATTTAAGAAGAGGCATTTTAAATAGTGCTACAATTCGTGAAGGATGTAATAAAATTGCCTTAGGTCATAATGAAGATGATGTTTTAGAAACCTTTCTTTTGAATTTATTGTACGGTGGTTCTATAGGAACATTTGCTCCAAAAAGTTATATGGATAGATCCGGAATAACTCTTATTAGACCTTTAATATATGCTCCAGAAAAATCAATTAAAACTTTTGTTAAGAAAAATAATATCGAAGTTATGCCAAAGTGTTGCCCTATGGATGGATTTTCAAAAAGAGAAGATATGAAAAACTTAATTTATGAACTACAAAAAAGTATTCCAACTGTAAAAACTAACATCTATGGTGCAATTAAAAGAAGTAATATAAAGGGATGGAAAAAAGAGATATAAATTTAAATACAAAAAATAGCCAACTCAAAATGAGTTGGTTATTACTTTTTATTTTGTATATGCTCTCATTGCTTCTGTTAAAGTTGCTAAATCTTTTTCTGCTTTTTCTAAACTGTCTCCTCTTACTCCTATATAGAATTTTATCTTTGGCTCTGTTCCAGATGGTCTTACTGCACACCAGCAGTCATTTTCTAAAGAGTATCTTAATACATTAGATTTTGGTAAATCTATTTTTGTTTCTTTTCCTGTAAGAATATCTTTTTCTATTCCTGTACTACAATCCATTATTTTTAAAACTTTATATTTTCCTAATTTTTCTGGTAGATTATTTCTCATTGTTCTCATCATTTCTTGTATTTTTGCTGCACCTTCTGCACCTTCTAAAGTAACTGAAATTTGTCCTTCTCTATAACATCCATATCTTTCATACATTTTTTGTATAGCGTCCCATAGTGTTAAGCCTTGTAACTTATAATATGCTGCAATTTCACAGAGCATCATAACTGCTATTATTCCATCCTTGTCTCTTGCATGTGTTCCAATTAAACATCCATAGCTCTCTTCAAATCCCATTATGCAAGTATGACTATTATTTTCTTCGAATTCTCTTATTCTTGCTGCAATATTTTTAAATCCTGTTAGTGCTAAAAACAAATCTACACCATAGTATTCACATATTCTATCTGTCATATTTGATGATACAATTGTTTTAATTAATGCTGGGTTTTCTGGAAGTATCCCTTTTTCCTTCTTTTGCGAAATTAAATATTCTGCTATCATTAATCCTATCATATTTCCATTAAATACTACGTAATTTCCCGTTTTTGAGTCTTTTACTTGTAATCCAATTCGGTCTGCATCTGGGTCGTTTGCTAAAACTATATCTGCATCAACCTCTTTTGCTAACCTTATTGCATACTCAAAAGCTTTTGGATCTTCTGGATTCGGATAGCTTACTGTTGGAAAATCACCATTTGGGTTAAATTGTTCTTTTACAATATGTACATTTTTATACCCCAAATCATTAAATAGTTTTTCTACTAATTTTCCACCTGTTCCGTGTAATGGCGTATATACTATTTTTAAATCATTTGCTTCTTTATCTATTGCGTCTTGATTTAAAGTGTTCTTTTTTAATTCTGCAAGATACATATCGTCAAATTCTGGACCAATTACATTATATAGTCCTTTTTGAATAGCCTCTTCTTTTGATATAGTTTTTATCTCTGAAAAATCTGTGCTATTTACTTCATCAATTATTCCCTTGTCTATTGGTTCAGTTATTTGTGCTCCATCCTCCCAATATACTTTATATCCATTATACTTTGGTGGGTTGTGACTTGCTGTTATTACAATTCCGGAAATACAGCCTAATTTTCTTACGGCAAATGATAATTCGGGTGTTGGTCTTAAAGATTCAAATATATAGGTTTTTATTCCATTGGCATTTAATATTAAAGCTGAAAGTTCACTAAATTCCGTGGATTTGTGTCTTGAATCATATGCTATCGCAACACCTCTTTCTTGTCCACCTGCTTTTACTATATATTTTGCTAAACCTTGAGATGCTTTGCCAACAGTATATTTGTTCATTCTGTTAGTTCCAACTCCTACAACTCCTCTTAGCCCTGCTGTTCCGAATTCTAAATCTTTGTAGAAGCTATCCTCTTTTTCTATTACATTATTTTTCATTTTTTCTAATTCTAATTTTGTTTCTTCATCAAAGATTGGATTGTTACACCACTCTTCATATTTTTCTTGATACTTTTCCATTTTAATCCTCCATTATTTTAAATTATAGTACGCTTTGTAAAGTTTTAATGCTGTTTCTGGACTATCTACCCCTTCTTTATTTTTTACAGGTGCAAATTCTTCTTCTCTTTTTCCTCTCAAAACTTCCATATCATCTATCTTTTGAAAGGCATCAAATATAAAGGTTTCAAACTTGTAGCAATTAGGTTCCTTTGATGTTATAATATTTCCATTTTCATCCATATAGGTTGCTTTTTTAAAGGCAGTATGATATGGTAATACTTCCGTACCAATTTTATTAATTACCTTCATATTAAATAAATTACAATTTATATGTGATTCCCCAAATACTAACTCTCCTTCTTCATCTGTTTCTTCTGCCATTTCTTTTGAAATTTCAGTATATTCAACTACACTTGGTTTTCCATTTCTCTTACAGAACACTCCTACCTTTTCAGCTGGATTAGCTTTAACTATTGATTTGCCTAATCCCAAAATGTTCTTATCTACCGCATATCCTATCATTATTTCATCTGTCATTTGTGCTAATGGATTATCAACAGGTCCAATAAAAATCCACTCAACTTCTCTTTTCTTTATATCATCTACAATATTGTTTTTAAACATTGCTTCAAAAATTCCACCATGTCCATTAGGAGCTTGCTTTATAAGCCCTTCTTCTGTCATAATTACTTTCCCATTAATATCCAACATTGGAATTTCATCTTGTATAAAAAATTTTATTGCATCTTTTGGATATCCAAAATAATTGTTTTTTTCAAAAAATTCCTCTGTCTCATCATTATTTTCTTTGCTTGTCATTATATACCAAGGAATAATTACATTGTACTTATTTTTAACATCAATTAATTTTTCCGTGAAAATTTGGAACAAAGATTTAGGTGAATTAAGTTCTAGTACAAAAGTGCCTTTTGGTCCTCTATGTCCAAGGCGTGTACCTTGTCCTCCAGCAACCATAACAACAGCATATTTGTTTTCTTTAATAATCTCTGCTCCTCTTTTTCTATATTTCTCTAAATCTTCCTCTGTTAATTTTGCTTTGTCAGTATATTCTATTGGCGTAATAATATCATTTGAACTTGTTATATCTCTATTTTTATATAATTTCTCTAAAAGCTCAAAATCCGTATCTAAAATTTGGTCTAAAAGTTCTTCTTTCTTTTTTTCCTCCAACTTATCATAAAATTTAAGTAAATGTTCTTGATGATACTTCTGCACAATTTCGTGTGCTTTTTCAATCTTGTCCAAAAAAATCTTCCTCCTTTCAAAAATACAGGTTTTTTATTTCTTTATGTCTAAACGCATTTACAGTATATAGCATTTAATATTGTTTTGTCAATATATTTTAGTAGCAAAAAAGGAACTATACGTTCCCTATTTTTATTATGCATTTACTTTTTCCTCTACTTTTTTATATCCATCAAAAATATCTTCTATTTTATGCTCTCCTGTTGTATTAAATATTGTTTCATGCTCGTCTAATATTTCTCTTATATTTTCGTTAAAATTCCCGTACTTCATAACAATCAATCGTTTTTATATTATATGCTTCCATTTTCTTATGATTTTTTTCCAAACATTTTTCTATGCATTCATTTACTAATTTTATATACTCCCTTTCTCCATTTATTATTATTATATTTTTATTACACTTACTTAGTTTATTTTTTAAAATTTTTTCAACATTTAAATACTTTATTGTATTAGTATCTCTCCAATTAATCCCTAAAAGTTCTTTTTTTCTTTCTTCTGATATTGTTAATCTTGATAAAACTAGTTCTATATTTGTAGTAAAATTATTTTCAAAAAATGTTAAAACGTTTGCTTGCTCTTCCATTTGTTTATTTACAAAAGGCAAAATCATTGTTGCAAAATGCATGTTGCTTACATAAAAACTACACACTTTTTGTGTACTACTAAATTGTTTCATACTAGTTCTCCTCCTAAAACTTTCTACTGGTAAATTTTACCATTACTTGTTTGTTTTGTCAACAAAAATCGTACGTCTAAATTCGACAAACTCTACGGATTTAAGTGTTTTAATTACAATCTGTCTATTTTTAAAATTTCATTTTAATGTATATATTTTTTTATATGGTTAATACTTTATCTAAAGATATTTTTTGACAAATTTATATTTTATTTCAATTGGAGGTTTATAATGAAAATTATTACAAAAATTATATCTAATTTAAAGTTTAAACGTTTTTGTATATTATCTTTACTATTAATATTATATATTTTTGTTTCAGCTATATCATATACAAATGCTGTATGTATGGATATCTCTGATAACGTTTTTAGATTGCACGTTATAGCTAATAGTGATTCTAAAGAAGATCAAAACTTAAAATATATTGTTAGAGATAATGTCTTGGATTATGTTGCTCAAATTAGTACAACCGCTTCTTCTAAAGAAGATATTATAAATATTTTACAGAACCATTTAACTGAAATAGAAGCAATTGCTCTAGATACCATAAGAAAAAATGGTTTTGATTACTCTGTTTGTGTTGAAATTGGTAACTTTTCTTTTCCTACTAAAAAATATGGAGATATAATTCTTCCTCCTGGATATTATGATTCCTTAAAAATACAAATAGGAGAAGCTACTGGTCAAAATTGGTGGTGCGTAATGTTTCCTCCTCTTTGTTTTGTAGATGTGACATCTGGTATAGTGCCTGAAGAATCAAAAGAGCTTCTTCAAAGTAATCTTTCAGAAGAAGAATATAATCTTATTTCCGAAGAATCTACAGATGTAAAAGTTAAATTTAAAATTGTAGAAGTCTTGCAAAATTTCACTATAAGTGGTATATTTATGTAGAATTATAGAGTGTAATAATCACTCTATTTTATATATTTAAGTACGAAATTCTTACAACCGAAAGGATTGAACCAACTATGGAAAAATTAGTTATAACTGGTCCTACTCCACTAAAAGGAGAAGTGTCTATACATGGAGCAAAAAATTCTGCAATTGCAATACTTCCTGCAACTTTGCTTTGTAATGGAATATGTACTCTTTATAATGTACCTAATATAATTGATGTACGATTATCTTGCCAAATTTTAGAAGAATTAGGTTCTAAAATTACTTGGCTTGATTCTAATAGTTTAATTATTGATAATAGAAATATTAATAGCACTCATCCCCCTCTTGATTTAACAAGCAAATTTAGAGCCTCTTATTACCTTCTTGGAGCTATGCTTAGTAGAAGTAAGGAAATTGAAGTTGGATTGCCTGGTGGGTGTAATTTAGGTGCCCGTCCTATTGATCAGCATCTTAAAGGTTTTGAAGCACTTGGTGCAACTGCAAATCTTTCTCAAGGCAAAATATATGTAACTGCCAATAAACTAACTGGAACAAATATTTATATGGATGTAGTTTCAGTTGGAGCAACAATAAATGTTTTACTAGCAAGTGTCTTTGCCGAAGGTACAACAACAATAGATAATGTTGCAAAAGAACCTCATGTAGTAGATGTTGCAAACTTTTTAAATTCTCTTGGTGCAGATATTCGAGGTGCAGGCACTGACTTAATAAAAGTAAATGGTGTAAAAAATTTAAAAAATAATGTTACATATTCAATTGTTCCAGACCAGATAGAGGCTGGTACATTTATGCTTGCAGCTATTGCTACTAAAGGAGATATCTTAATTAGAAACTGTATTCCTGAACATTTAGATTCTCTGACCTCTAAAATCCTTGAAGTTGGCGGAAATGTTGAAACATATGAAGATACAATTCGCGTATGGTATACAAAAAAGCCTTCTAAGACTGTTATAAAAACACTTCCTTACCCTGGGTTTCCTACAGATTTGCAACCTCAAATGGGAATTGTTTTAGCAACAGCAAATGGTACAAGTATAATAAATGAATCTATTTGGGATTCTCGCTTTCAATATACTGCTGAACTTAATAAGATGGGAGCAAATATAAGTGTTCAAGGAAAATCTGCAATTTTTGAGGGTGTAGATAAATTATATGGTGCTCCTGTATTTGCTACAGATTTAAGAGCAGGAGCTGCTTTAGTTATCGCTGGAATTGCTGCAAATGGAACCACAGAGGTCTTCAATTTAAGGCATATTGATAGGGGCTATGAAAAAATTGAAGATATGTTTACTAACTTAGGTGCTAAAATTAAGAGAGTATATGAGGAAGGATAGAATATGTTAAAGTGTTGTAGCTTATATAGTGGTAGTACTGGTAATAGTTTTTTTGTACAAACAGAAAATACTAAATTGTTAATTGATGCAGGAGTTAGTTGTAAAAAAATAGAAACAGCTCTTGATTCCCTTAATTTTTCTCCTTCTGATATTGATGCTATTTTAATTACACATGAACATATTGACCATACAAAAAGCGTTGCTATGTTATCCTCTAAATATAATATTCCAGTATATACCAACCTTGAAACTTGGAAAGTTTTATTACCTATTAATAAAAAGTTTTTAAATATAAAAGCTAACTTTTTTAAAACAGACGAAACTTTCAAAATAAATGACTTAAAAATTTTGCCATTTTCTACCCCACATGATGCGGTTAACCCTTGCGGTTTCAATATTATAAAAGACAATAAGAAAATTAGTATAGCTACCGATTTAGGACATATATCTAATAATGTTATAAAAAGTTTAGAAGGTAGTTCTTTTGTAATGCTAGAGGCTAATTATGATTCTAACGTTTTGCAATATTCATCATATCCTTATTTATTAAAGCAACGTATTAGTGGTCCTAAAGGGCATTTAGAAAATGGTATTACTGGTAAAACAATTGCACACTTAATTAATAGCGGTCTTGAAAAAGCTTTGTTAATACATCTTAGTAAAGAAAATAATTTTCCAGAACTTGCCTATAAAACAGTAGTTGAAGAGCTACAAAAACAGAACTATAAAGGGAATGATATTTCCTTAGATGTAGCCCCAAGAAATTCTCCTAGTAACTTTTTTCAAGTGGTTTAGGTTAAAAAGAGCTATCCTAGAGAAAAAAAGCATGGCGACTAAGATAGCTCTTCCTTGAAAAAAAACTTAGTAGATAAAAATATGGGGAGATATAAATTTTGTAAAAATCTGTTTATAATAATTTTAGGCATACTGCAAGAATCTTATAAACTAGATTTTTACAATATTAATAACTTAAATGAATTTCATTCTGATTTTTTTAATTTGATTTCATTTTGTTGATAAAATTTTTTAGATTCAACTTTATTTTTCTGAACACAAAAATTCCAGAAATAAAAAATAAGATTTCAAGTAACATATTTTTATTTATGTTATGAAAATATAATACTATATAATTAGCATAAAGTCAAGAAAAACTTTACGACAAAACTCGACAAATTACGACAGAAATCAATATTCCAACTATATCTCCAATTAATGCTGCTACTAACACTCCCCTTGTTTTCTTTATTTTTACAACGCTTGTATATATTGCAATTGTATAAAAAGTAGTTTCTGTTGACCCCATAATAGTAGCTGCAATTATTCCTATTTTATTATCTACTCCATATTGTTTCATAATATCTGTTCCTATTGCTATAGAAGCACTTCCGAGATATTGGTCTTAAAAATGCTAATGGCATTATTTCTTTTGGTATTCCAAGAAAATTAGTTACTGGAGATATAATATTTATTAAACAATCAATAACTCCAGAGCTTCTTAAAGTACCTATAGCTACAAAGAGCCCAATAAGAGTCGGAAAAAGTGCAACAACTATACTCATTCCTTCTTTGGCTCCTTCTAAAAAAGAATCAAATACTTTTATCTTTTCTTTTACACCATAAAGTATTATTATTGTTATAACAATAGGGATTATGGAATTTGATAAATAATTAACAAAATTCATAATTACCTTCTTTTTACCAAAATTTTGGCTACACTTATTGCTGCTATTGCTGCACAAACTGTAGCAATCCAAACAGGAAATAATATAGATGTTGGATTTTCTGAACCTAAAGAACTTCTTATAGCAATTACCGTTGTTGGAATTATTTGTATAGATGCTGTATTAAGAACAATAAAAACAATCATTTCATTGCTTAATTTGTTTTTATTCTCATTTTTTTTTTGAAGTAATTTCATCGTTTTTAGTCCCATCGGTGTAGCGGCGTTTCCGAAGTCCCATAATATTAGCAATCATATTCATAGATATAGTTGTATTTACCTCTTCATCCTCTCTAATCTGCGGAAAAAGGTTTTTTATAATTGGTGTTAGAGTTTTTTTTAGTTTTCCTATTATACTTGTTTTTTCTGCAATTTTCATTATTCCATTCCAAAGGCAAATTGTTCCTAATAATTGTATGCATAAATTAATCGCGTTCTCTGTTGATTCGAAAATAGCAGCATTTGTTTTATCTATATTTCCAAAACATATTCCATATATAAACGAAATAATCAGGAAAGCAGGCCATATAAAATTCAACATTTGTTTAATACCTTTCTTAATTGATTTTATTCTTTTTACTAATAATAATTACCAAAAAAAGGAATTTTTTCTTTTTTTTTATTGACCTGTTTTTCTTTTTATGATATTATATTAATCACTTAATATGTGTCGAAAAAATTATATTAAGGAGGAAGTGTATGAAATCAACAGGTGTAATAAGAAGAGTAGACGAACTTGGCAGAGTTGTTATTCCTATTGAAATAAGAACGCAGTTTGGAATCTTAGAAAAAGATCCAATTGAGATATACGTAGATGGTTCCTCTATAGTTCTAAAAAAATATGAACCAGATTGTATCTTTTGTGGCAGTTCAAAAAAATTAATTGAATTTGATGGCAAACCAATTTGCAAAAAATGTGCGAATACTATATATAAGATTAGTGAAGAACAATAATTAACTAAAAAAATAAAAGTGAATAAATTACCCACTTTTATTTTTTTATTTATTTAAAAAATATTGATATATTTCATTTTTGTTTTTACTTCTATCTTTTGCGATTTTTTTTATTATTTCTTTTTTATCTAAGTGCTGTTTTGAATAATATTGATAATGTTCCTCCAATGATAAACTATTTAAAAATTTAATTTTCTCATCCTCTTGCTTTGTTCCTTCTATCAAAATAACAATTTCGCCTTTTATTTCTTTGCTTTTTTCTAAAACCTCATCAATAGTACCTCTTATAAATTCTTCGTGTATCTTACTTATTTCTTTAGCCAATACAATTTTTCTATTTCCAAAAATTTCAAGCATATTTTTTAGCGTTATTTTTATTTTGTGTGGAGATTCATAAAATATAAGAGTCTTATTTTCATTTTTTAACTTATTTAATTTTTCTTTCTTTTCCTTATTGTTTGTTGGTAAAAAACCTATGAAAATAAATTCTCTAGTATTCAATCCCGAACATATCAAAGCATTTACAAAAGCACAAGCTCCTGGAATTGGATGAATCTCTATATTATTTTTTATTGCTTCACTTACAATTTCTTCTCCAGGATCAGAAATTGCAGGAGTACCAGCATCGGAAACTAGTGCAATGTTTTTACCCTCCAATATTTTTTTTATTAATATTTCAGATTTTGTTTTTTCAATCTCTCTGTAATAGCTTATTAATGGTTTTTTAATGTTTAAATGATTTAATAGTTTTAAAGTATGCCTTGTATCTTCCGCTGCAATTATATCTACTTGCTTTAGAACTTCTATTGCTCGTAGTGTTATATCATTTAAATTTCCAATTGGCGTCGCTACTAAATATAAAATTCCCATATTTTTTCTCCTTTTTTAATTGATAATTTTAATATAAAAATTATTATAATTATTTATTAATTTATTTTTTCTTAAATACTTTTAATATTATTTTTTTTATTTATTTTTACATTTATTTATTTTATTTAATTTTTTTATTGATTTACATTTTTGTTGTATATTTTTAAAACCTCATCTGAATATTCTTCCTTTTGTTTATAAACAATTAATGGACTATGTATTTTTAAAAAAGATTTTCCATTTTTTACTGCCTTAATTAGCACTAAATTAGCTTGTGCTTCAACAGTTGGAAACACTAGTCTCATTTCTTTTATTTCCAGCTTGTATTTTCTAAAAATCTCAATTATATCAACTAATCGCTCTGGTCTATGAACCATATAGACCTCCCCATTGTCTTTTAATAATTTGCCAGAAATTCTTGCTATATCTTCCAATGAACATTCTACTTCATGTCTTGAAATTAATTTTGTACTATTTATATTTTGTGCGCCAGTATTTTTCTTTATATATGGTGGGTTTGTAACAATTGTATCATACGTTCCTATTTCTAAAATCTTATCTAAGTTTCGTATGTCTTCATTTATTATTTTTATCTTGTCCTCTAATTTATTTAAAAACACACTTCTACCTGCCATATCCGCTACCTTTTTTTGTATTTCAACTCCAATAATTAATTCAGGTTTTGTTTTTGCAGTTAACAAAATTGCTATAGCTCCTGTGCCTGTTCCCAAGTCAATTACTCTTGCTTTACTTTTCATTGACTTTGCAAAATCTGATAATAAGACACTATCAATACTAAAGCAGAAGCCATTTATATTTTGAATTATTTTTAAATTATTTATTTGTAAATCATCAATTCTTTCATCGTTATTTAATAATATATCCATTATTCCCCCTGTAACAAGTTTTTTCATATAGAATATTATATAATAAAATAAAAAAAATTCAAGGAGTAAAGATGGATTCTCAAAATAAAAAAAAGAAAAAATTTGATTTTAAAGTAAAAAAGGATTGTGCCATTAAATCCATTGCAGAAGTTAACTGTTTTTTGTCAAAATTAAATACTGCATACACATTAAAAAAAATAATTAAAAAATAAATATAAAAACTACATTTATTTTTTAATTAAATTTTTATTTTTAATTTGCTTCTCTTCTAAAAGAATCTTTAAAATTTAATTCTCCATCTGGAAATTGTTTGTTTTCCTCACCATTAATTAATATTTTTATTCCCTCTATTTCATTTATTTGTGTTACTGTTTTTAATATTGATTCAATTATTTTTGATTCTTTGTCTCCTCCAAGGAATTGCTCATCAATAAATTCTTCAGAAAAATTAATATATAAAATTCCTTTTATTTTTTCCGCGCTTATCAGTTTCGTTCCTCCTGGTATTGTATTTTCTAAATTGCTATCAAGTGGACCGGAAATTAAAAATTCAATTAATTTTATTTCTGGATTTTCCAATAATATTTTTGAGTCAATTTGCCTTATTTCTGTGGTTAATTCTCCTGAATCCTTATTAATAAAGTATAATGTAATATTGGTTCTTCTCAATTGGTCTGTAGTTATTTCTTCTTCTGGTATAAATTCTTTGATTGGTTCTTTTTTATTGTTATGATTTTTAATAACAAGCCATCCTATTGCTAAAAAAAACAATATTAATAATATTATCACAAGGTACATAATAAATTTTTTATTTTTCATTTTATTTCCATCCTTCTTTTAATAGTATTATTAAATTTATTTTTTAGAACAACTTTATTGGCATTTTATTTAAATTTTACAAATTTTTATAATTTTTTTCTATTATTTTTATAGCAAAACATATAAAATTATTGGCTCTACTTCTTTTTAAAAAGTTTGGTTTTTAATTGTCTTTGTGTAAAAATTGTATTTTTTTATATTTCGCTGCTTTCTTTGATTTCTTTGTTATCCGTAGCCTTTGCAGTTTATTTTTTCGTTTTTTTTTGCTTGTTTTTCTTGTTTTATATCTTTTTCAAATTTTGATTGTCTCTTTTCGCTGTTTTGTTTTTTATACTTATTTATGATTATTTATTTTTTATTTTTATTTTTTTATTATTTATTTATAATTAATTATTTTTTATTTTTATTTTTTTATTATTTATTTATAATTAATTATTTTTTATTCTTATTTTTTTATTATTTATTTATAA